>JAUUZB010000481.1 GCA_030590185.1 Deltaproteobacteria bacterium | reverse complement strand
GAGGAGAACCAACACATGCTGCGCCGCTTCGAGCAGGTGGTGCGGCCGTTGGTGCGGGCCTTCTCCGGGCGAGTGGTCAAGACGATGGGTGACGCCTTCCTCTTGACCTTCCCCTCGCCCACCGACGCCCTGCATTGCGCCATGGCGATCCACGATCGTCTCGACGAGGAACAACGCGACATCGTCGAGGCCGATCGATTCGAGGTGCGCTGCGCGGTCAACGTCGGGGAGGTGCGAGTCGACCGCGGCGACATCTTTGGCGAGCCGGTCAACATCGCGGCGCGTATCGAGTCGGTGGCTGCCGCGGGCGAGGTGGTCTTCTCCGAAGCTGCCTACCTGGCGATGACCCGCTCCGAGGTGCCGAGCGAGGAGATGGGCGCCCACGATCTCAAGGGTATCCCAGAGCCGGTGAGGCTCTACCGCGTGCCGCGGGTCGAGGAGGTCGGCGCGTACGAAATCACCGGCGATGGTGCTCCGCGGGAACCCGAGGCGGCACCCCATCCGTTGGCCCCGGGCACGTTGCCTTTCGGCGGCCTGGCGCTGGCTCGGGTGCGGGATCGTTTGGGCGGCGGTGCGGGGATCACCGGTGAGCGTTTGGTCTCCACCGCCCAAACCGCGGGGACCGCCGTCAAGGGCTGGTGGGGAACCCTCATGGAGCGCCAGCTGCGGCCGGGGGCCGCCCGCTTTATGGTGCACTGGCGGGGCTCAAAGCGCTTTCGGGTCGTGGTGATCGGGATCTGCGTGGCGCTGATCGCCGGCACGACCCTCCTGGCCTGGCCGGGTGGGGTCTGGAAGAAGAAGGTCAAGCCGCGCAAGCTCACGCCCATCGAAAAGATCCAGCGGATCTTTGATTGAGCGGTCCGGTCCTGCCCCTGTTCTGGAGCAACCTCTTCAAGCCGGTGGTCCTGTTCAACGGACTGCTGTTCGCGACCGGCCTTCTGATCATGGAGCTCGGCTTCGGTCAATGGTTTGCGGATCGCGAGTCGCTCTACCTCGCCACCATTCGCCGCAATGTCGTGGTCAAACACGACGTCACTGAGCTCTACCCTGCGGGCGGCACCGTCGCCTACGAACGGGATGGCTGGGGGCTGCGGGGCGACTACGGCGCGTTGGCGGACATCGATATCTTGTCGATGGGCGGCAGCACGACCGACCAATACTACGTCGCCCACGAGCACACCTGGAACGGCGTATTGGCCAGGGCCTTTGACGAGGCCATCATGGAGGTCGACGTCGCCAACGCCGGCCGGGATGGTCACTCCACCCTCGGCCATCTTCACTGTTTTGACGTTTGGCTGCCGTGGCTACAGACGAACGGCTTACACCCCCGATACGTGCTGTTCTATGTCGGCATCAACGACATGTACGTTGCCCGGGCGGCAGGTTACGACGCCGGGGTAGCGAAGGATGTTGCCCGGCGCGACGCGGCACTCGAAGGATGGACCTGGAAGACCCACCTCCGCTGGCGAAGCGCCTTCTACCGGGCCTATGTGAACGTCAGCTACGCCTATCGTAGTTACCGGCGGGGGCTAACGCCGCTGGGGCATGGGCAGCAGACCTACCCGACGCTCGGCTGGATTGACCTCCCAACGGATGAGCCGACAAACCAGGAGATGACCGCGGCGCTCGCCGACTATGATCGGCGTCTGCGGCGCCTGGCAGAACGGGTCCAACGATTCGGGGCCCATTCCATTTTCGTCACTCAGCCGAGCCTCATGTTGCGCTGGCGCGACGGTCGGTATCAGTACCGCAGCAGCGACGCTGCCAACGTATTGACGGAGGTGCGTCGGCTAGCTCGGTTTAACCGGCAGACACTGGAGACGTGTCGCTCGCTCGAGCAGGCGGTGTGCATCGATCTCGCTCGGGAGCTGCCATTCACCGATGAAGACTTCTACGACCGTTGGCACAACACGCCGGCCGGTGGAGAGAAGATCGGCAGATACCTGTTTGCTCAGCTCAACGGGCTCTATTGATGATTGGCTCGAGGGCCTCAATCAGGATCACTCGTCGTCGCTCTTCTCATCCGGCGCTAGGGCCACGAAGCCTTCGTACTTCGATTGGATGCGGCTGACGTAGGCGACCGGCTCGCTCCCACGGCAGTATCCGAAGCGCGCCTTGCGGTAGTAACGGGAATGCTCCAGCAACAGGATGGCCTTCGCCGTGTGGCCGAACCAACGATCGGGGTCGAGTCCCCGGCGTTGGGCGAGCTTGCGGGCATCGACGACGTGGTAGTAGCCGGCGTTGTAAGAGGCAAGGGCGAAGCGCACCCGCTGGCGCATGGGAAGGTCTGGATCAAAACGGTCGAGCAGCTGCCGGAGATAGCGAACGCCGGCACCGATGTTCTGTTCTGGATCGTGCAGCGCGGCGATGCCTTTGACGCCGAGCTCGGCGGCGGTGTTGGGCATCAACTGCATCAAGCCGATGGCGCCGGCCCAACTGCGAGCCTGGGGATCAAAGCGTGACTCTTGGTACATCTGGGCGAGGATCAAGCGCCAATCGATGCCGTGCTGCTCGCCGAATTTTTTCGCTAGGTCGTCGTAGGGCGAGATCGCGCCGGAGGTCCCGGTTTCGCCGGCGCGCAGCTCGGCCATGCGCTTGGGGTTCTCGAAATACTTGGCATGGATGCGTTGGTAATCCGGGCCGTCATAGTCCTTCGCGATAAAGCGCTCGAGGCGCGCGGCGAGGTGCGGCGCCGCGGCGCTCACCGCGTAGACCAGACCTTGCGCCTCGGCGGTGGTCAGGGTGCCGCGCACGTCGTCGCGGTAGGTCAGCTCGAGGCTCAAGAGGTTCGTATTGGCCACGGTCAGCGGCAGCGCCCCACGACCGACAGCGGCGATGAGATCTTCGGTCTCCATCTCCTCGGGCGCGGCGACCAACTCGAGATCGGGGACGCGCTCGGCGAGCCGCACCAGGTGGGGCCAATAGCGCGAGCTGCGGCGGGCGTGGACGACCCTACCGCTGAGTTGCGTCTCCGAGGTGATCGACTTTTCGCTGGAGGGCTGGACGACCACGTGGTTGGCAAAGATGAACGGTCGAGTCGCCCGCACGCTCTCGTCGGCAGCCGCTTCGGCGCGGCCCATGGGGATGACGTCGACGCGCTTCTCTGCGAGCAGGCGCCGCAGGTCGGTCGGTTGCTGCGCCACGTAGACATCCAGGCGCACCCCCAGGCGTGCCGCCATCAGCTCGGCCAGCTCGAACTGGAAGCCGATCTCCATCCCCCGGTAGATGAAGTAGGCCGCCGCGTTGTTGAGCATCGCCACCCGCAGCACCCCGCGTCGTTTCACTTCGGCGAGCTCACCGAGGTAGGTCCACTCGCGATGCACGGACATGGAACGCTCGTAGATGCCAGCCACACTCTGCTCGGCGGGCACCTCAACGGCGGCGTCCGGCGGGGGCTCGGTGGGCGGTTGCGAGGGCTCACAGGCGACGAGGGTGAGCAGCGCCAGCGCGCTCGATACCGGCATGAGGTGCCACGGGTGAGGTCCGACGCGTACCATCGCGGGTTCCAGCCTGACCAAAACGGCGGCCCAAGGCAATGGGTCACGGGACCTCAACCAGCCCGAGCGAGCTATCCCCCCAACACTTCGAGCACGACCTTGACCCGGCCGAAGGGCGCGCTGACCTGAATGCCCTGGACCATCGGCCGCACCCGCTGCACCATCTCCCGGGCGATGGCGATCCCCTCGGCGAGGGCCGCCTCTTTGCCCTGGGCGCTCGCCTCGGCCATGCGCGCCAGGATCGGCTCGGGCACCGACATGCCCGGGACCTCGTTGGCCAAGAACTCGGCGTTGCGCAGGGAGACGAAGGGCCAGATGCCGGCGATGATCGGGACCTCGTACTTGGCGGTCCGCTCCAGAAAGCTCTCGAGCTGGTCCGGGTCGAAGATCGGTTGCGTCACCGCAAACTCGGCGCCGGCATCGACCTTCCAGTAGAAGCGTTTGAGCTCCCGCTCCAGATCCACCGCCGCCGGGTTGACGCCGACCCCGATCACAAACTCGGTGGGCGCTCCGATCGGGTTGTTGCCCGGGTCGAGGCCGTGGTTGAGGCGGTAGACCACGTTGGTCAAGCCGATGGCGTCGATGTCAAACACCGCGGTGGCGTCGGGGTAGGGACCCATCTTGGGCGGGTCGCCGGTGATGATCAGGAAATTGCGCAGACCCCCGGCGGCGGCGCCGAGCAGATCCGAGAGCATGCCGAGCAGGTTGCGATCGCGGCAGCAGTAGTGGACCACCGTTTCGATGCCGACCTCGCGCTCGATCATGAGAGCCGAGAGCAGGGCGCTCATCCGGCTCTGGGCCCGCGGGCCGTCCGGGATGTTGACCGCGTCGACGCCAGCGGCCTTGAGGGCACGGCACTGCTTGAGCATCGAGCTCGGCTCGGTGCCGCGGGGGGGGACGATCTCGACGCTGGTGACCCATTGTCCCCGGGCGAGCAGACCGCCCCACCGCGAGCGCTCACCGAGCGGGTTCGGCTCCACCGCCTCGGCCACCATCTCGTTCCGGTGGACGATCAGATCTCCACCCCCCTCGGCCGCCTGGCGCGGGGAGACGCTGGCCACGAAGCCGGTGATCGCCTTGATGTGCTCCGGGGTGGTGCCACAGCAACCACCCACGAAATGCGCGCCGGCCTCCACCAAGCGTTTGGCGTATTCGGCCATGTACTCCGGTGACGCCAGGTAGATCTTGCGACCGCCGATCTCCTTGGGGAGCCCGGCGTT
>JAUUZB010000063.1 GCA_030590185.1 Deltaproteobacteria bacterium | reverse complement strand
GCCCGGCGACCGCATCGACGCCTTTTACCGCGACGGCAAGATGGAGCTCGATGACGCCTACTACTTCCCCAACCAGCTCGCCTTCCTCAAGGACGCCGCCAACTCGTCCCACACGGCGCTGGGCAAGATCGACCTAGACAACCAGACGGTCGTCCAGATCCACAAGCCCAAGAGCGGCATGTGGGGTGTGCGCCCCCGCAACCGCGAACAAACCTTTGCGGTCGATATCTTGATGAACGACGACATCAAGTTGGTCACCCTGGTCGGCAAGGCCGGCACCGGCAAGACTCTACTCGCCATCGCCGCGGGCCTGCAGAAGGTCACCGAGGAGAGCGTCTACCAGCGCATGCTGATCTCCCGCCCGATCTTCCCCCTCGGCCGCGATATCGGCTACCTGCCCGGCAGCATCGAAGAGAAGCTCAACCCATGGATGCAGCCGATCTACGACAACGTCGAGTTCCTCATGGGGCTGTCGCGCATGGATCGCCGCAGCAGCAACCGCAGCTACCACGAGCTCCTCGACCTCGGGGTGCTGGAGATCGAGCCGCTCACCTACATCCGCGGGCGCAGCATCCCTAGTCAATTCCTGGTGATCGACGAGGCCCAGAACCTGACCCCCCACGAGGTCAAGACAATCATCTCCCGCGCCGGTGAGGGCACCAAAATCATACTCACCGGCGATCCGTATCAGATCGACAATCCGTACGTGGACTCGACCAACAATGGCTTGGTTCACACCGTCAATCGCTTCCGGGGTGAGCGCCTCGCCGGCCACATTACGTTGGTCAAGGGTGAGCGTTCTGACCTGGCGGAGCTGGCGGCGAATTTGCTCTAGGTTCGGTCCGGTCCGGTCCGGTTAGGACCAGGCACACCAACCCGGGGGATCTTGACCTCCCGGTGCGCGTTCTATAAATCGCTCGAAGCTCAGGAGCTGCACGATGCGCCACATCCCCGACGAGATCCTTTACGACTCCCGCTTGCTCGAACGCCACATTGCGGCGGGACACATCAGCCGCAAGGATGTCGAGGCACGGCTGGCCAAGCTGGCAGATGCCACGGACCTCGGCGAGCGCGTTGAGATCGGCGAGCCCACCGGAACCAGCGCCGCCCTGCCCGAGCCGGAGCAGAGCGCGACTTGAGTCGCCTGCCCGCGTCCCTGGCGGTCCTCGCCTGCGCGACGTTCGTTGGCCCCGCCCTGCGGGCCGCACCGACAGCTCAACGCCGCGACGCCGTGGTCTCTGCGGTGGAGCGGGTCTCTCCCGCGGTGGTCGGCGTACGCACGCAGGTGATCGTATCCAACCGGCGCTATCGGGATCCGTTCAACTTCTTCTTCCGCGATTTCCACGGCCGGCGCCAGGAACGGGTGGAGACCCTCTCCCAGGGCTCCGGCGTGATCATCGACGTGGCCGGCTACGTGCTGACCAACTACCACGTCATTGCCGCCGGCGGCGATATCGAGCTCGAGTTGCAGAACAAGCACACCGTCTCAGCGGAGGTGGTGGGCACGGCCCCGGACCACGATCTCGCCGTGCTGCGCATCACCGACGCCAAGAACCTGCGCTTCGTGCCGATGGGCAAGAGCGACGATTTGATGATCGGCGAAACCGTGATCGCCATCGGCAACCCTTTCGGGTTGTCCCATTCGGTGACCACCGGGGTGATCAGCGCCCTGCATCGCTCGATCACCACCGACGACCGCACCTACGCCGACTTCATCCAGACCGACGCCGCCATCAACCCCGGCAACTCCGGCGGACCGCTGCTCACCGTCGACGGCACCCTGGTCGGGGTCAACACCGCCGTCTACGGCAAGGCCCAGGGCATCGGCTTCGCCATCCCGATCGACAAGGCCAAGCGCATCGTCTCCGATCTACTGCGCTACGGAGAGGTCCGGCGGGCCTACTTTGGTTTCGAGGTCCAGGACTTGAGCGCCGCCCTAGCCAGCAGCTACGGGCTCGCCGACGATCAGATCTCTGCCCTCCTCGGCGCCGTGGTCTCGGAGGTCGATCCCAAGGGGCCAGCGGCCCGGATCCTGCACGAGGGCGACGTGGTCAGCGCGGTCGGCGGCGTGCGCGTTACCAGCGGCGACGATCTGCGGCTCAGGCTCGGCGACTACACCGTCGGGTCGTCGGTCACCCTGCGCGTCGTGCGCGACAAGACGCCGCGGTCCGTGGAGCTGCGGCCCGGCGAGATGAGCCCCGAGGAAGCCCTCAAGCGCCTCTCCGTCCGTATCGGCCTCGAGGTCTTCGCCCTCGGCACCGCCGACGCCCAACGCGCCCGCCTCCCCGCCGGCACCATCGCCGTCCAGTCGGTCAGCCGAGGTTCCGCCGCCGCCCACGTCGGCCTGCGCCCCGGCCACCTCATCCGCGCCGTGAACTCCCAGCGCATCATCGGCCTGACCAACCTCGGCAAGGCCCTGGCCCGCAACTACTGGCGAGGCCACGTCGCCCTCCTCATCCAAACCGGGCGGACCTGGCAAGAGATCGTCTTTGAGTTCTAATATAGTAGTGTCAGGCACTACTAGTTACCATATCTTTCGCAATGAATACGCCAGGTTAGCTGTTTCCGGGCCTCGGGATCTCATGTGGGAAGTAGTAGTGCCTGACACTACTACTTTCTACTTGCCCCGGTCGCGGAGGTCCCTATGGTAGGCTCGAATCCGAGCGGTGGGGTGGAGTGAGATGAGACCTGAGAAGCTGACGCACAAGGCCCGGGAGGCGTTGATGGACGCCCAGACCATTGCCGGCGATCGGGGGCAGCAGGCGGTGGGGATCGAGCACTTGGCCCTGGCGTTGATTCGTCAGGAGGGCGGCGTGATTCCACCGCTGCTCGACAAGATCGGTATCCCGCCTGCCTCGCTCGACAAGCTGGTCAGCGAAGAGATCGGGCGGCTGCCCAAGGTCTCGGGCGCCGAGCCATACGTGAGCCCGGAGTTGAGCGCGGTCACCGAGGCGGCGCAAAAGCACGCTGATCGGCTCAAGGATGACTACGTCTCTACCGAACACCTGTTCCTCGCCGCGGTGGAGTCCAAGACCTCGGCCGGCAGGCTGCTGCGCGAAGCCGGCGTCAAGTCGGAGTCGGTCCTCGACGCTCTGTCCGAGATCCGCGGCTCCCACCGGGTGACCGACGAGAGCCCTGAGAACCGCTACCAGGCGCTCACCCGCTACGGCCGCGACCTGACTGACCTCGCCCGCCAGGGCAAGCTCGACCCGGTGATCGGTCGCGACGACGAGATCCGACGGGTGCTGCAAGTTCTATCGCGCCGCACCAAGAACAACCCGGTGCTGATCGGCGAGCCGGGCGTGGGCAAGACCGCTATCGTCGAGGGGCTCGCCCGCCGCGTGGTGGACGGCGACGTGCCGCTCGGGACGCTCAACAAACGCATCGTCTCCCTCGACCTCGGCGCGCTGGTGGCCGGCGCCAAGTACCGCGGAGAGTTCGAGGACCGGCTCAAGGCCGTGCTCAAGGAGGTCATCGAGAGCGAAGGCGAGGTGATCCTGTTCATCGATGAGATGCACACCCTGGTCGGTGCGGGCGCCGCCGAGGGCGCCATGGACGCCTCCAACATGCTCAAGCCGGCGCTGGCCCGCGGCGAGCTCCACTGTATCGGGGCCACGACCCTGGACGAGTATCGCAAGCACATCGAGAAGGACGCGGCCCTCGAGCGTCGCTTCGCGCCGGTGAACGTCCAGCCGCCGAGCGTCGAGGACACCATCTCGATCCTGCGCGGGCTCAAGGAACGCTACGAGATTCACCACGGCGTCAAGATCATGGATGGCGCGATCATCGCCGCCGCCACCCTGTCCAACCGCTACATCGCCGACCGCTTCCTACCGGACAAGGCGATCGACCTGATCGACGAGGCGGCCAGCCACCTGCGCATCCAGATCGACTCGGTGCCGACCGAGATCGACAGCCTGCAACGCAAGATCACCCAACTGGAGATCGAGCGCCAGGCGCTCAACAAGGAACGCGACTCTGGCTCAAAGACCCGCCTGTTTAAGCTCGAAAGGGAGCTCGCTGAGCTCAAGGAGCAGAACGACGCGCTGGTGGCCCAGTGGAAAAACGAGGTCGAGGAGATCAAGGAGCAGTCGAAGCTCAAGGAGGAGCTCGAGCAACTACGCAACGAGCAGGCCGAGGCCGAACGCCGCGGCGACCTCAACCGTGCCGCGGAGCTCAAGTTCGGGTTGATCCCGGAGCTCGAAAAGCGAATCACGACCCACGAGCACGAAGCGCCGGCAGAGAGCAGACGTCGCCTGCTGCGCGAGGAGGTCAGCGAGGAGGAGGTCGCCCAGGTCGTCGCCCGCTGGACCGGCATCCCGGTCACCAAGATGTTGCAGTCCGAGATGGACAAGCTGTTGCAGATGGAGGACCACCTGCGCGGGCGCGTCATCGGTCAGGACCCGGCCCTCGAGGCGGTGGCCAACGCCATCCGCCGCAGCCGCGCCGGGCTCTCCGATCCCAAGCGGCCAGTCGGCAGCTTCCTGTTCATGGGCCCCACCGGCGTGGGCAAAACCGAAACCGCGCGAGCCCTCGCCGAGTACCTGTTCAACGACGAGCAGGCGATGATCCGCATCGACATGAGCGAGTACATGGAGAAGCACGCGGTGTCGCGCCTCATCGGAGCACCGCCGGGCTACGTCGGTTACGATGAAGGCGGCCAGCTCACCGAGCCGGCACGGCGCCGGCCCTACTCGGTGATCCTGTTCGACGAGATCGAAAAGGCCCACCCGGAGGTGTTCAAAGTCCTGTTGCAGCTGCTCGAGGACGGCCGCCTGACCGACGCCCAGGGCCGCACCGTCGACTTCCGCAACGCGGTGGTGATCATGACCTCCAACATCGGCTCAACGGCTATCCAACAGCTCGAGGGCAAGGATGATCGACGCATGCGCGAGATGGTGACGGAGGCGCTGCGCAACCATTTCCGGCCGGAGTTCATCAACCGTATCGACGACACGGTGATCTTCCGCTCCCTCGACAAACAGGACATCTACGGCATCCTCGAGCTTCAGCTACGCGACCTGCGCGGGCAGCTCGCCGAGCGCAAACTGGAGCTGACCCTCACCGACGAAGCTCGCGACCTCTTGGTGGAAGAGGGCTACGACCCGGTGTTCGGCGCCCGACCGCTCAAGCGCACCATCCAGCGCCAAATCCAGAACCCGCTCGCCACCGCCATCCTAGGCGGGCGCTTCGTGGCCGGGGATACGATCGAAATCACCGTCAGCGACGGTGCGTTGAGTTTTGGCAAGAACGGGTGAAACACGCAGCTCTCATCCTGCTGTTCGCGACCAGCGCTTGCGGCGGCTCGGTCCCCGACCCGCTCGCCCCCCGAGCGAGGCGCGACGGGATCATCAACGGCAACCTCTCCGGCGTCGATGACCACCCGGCAACCGGCGCGCTGCTCTTCATCACCGAGGACTTCGGCGACGTCTTCGGGGACTTCGTCTGCACCGCCACGCTGATCGCGCCAGACGCGCTGTTGCTCGCCGCCCACTGCTTTCGTCCGATCCCGGGGGAGGAGCACTTCTTTTTTACCCGCGCCCTCGACGTCTCTGACTTCGGGGTCGGGGGTGTCGACCTCCCGGAGAATTCCGTTCCGGTGGGCGGGTTCGTGACCCACCCCGAGTTTGATGCGGTGGCCTTGGACAGCGACCCGGCGCCGGGCATTGGCGACTTCCACGATATCGCGCTGGCCTTCCTCGATGAGCCGGTCAACGCGGTCGACCCAGCGGTCGTGATGCGCGCCACCGACGCCTCGGTGCTGGCGGTTGGCGCGGCGGTCACCATCGCCGGGTACGGGCTGCGCACCACGGATCCGCTCGACGCGTCGTTGGGCATCAAGGTCCACGCCACCTCGGTGATCAACGAGCTCGGCGCGGCGGAGATGCAAATCGGTGCGACTGCACCAACGCCGCAAAAATGCGTCGGCGACTCCGGCGGTCCCACCCTGATGGAATTCGACGACGGACTCGAGCCAGCCCAACGCCTGATCGGTGTGACCAGCCACACCTACGACGAGCTCGGCTGCGAACGGGGTGGCGTCGACACGCGGGTCGACGTGCACTGGACGTGGCTCGACCAGGAGATGCAACTCGCCTGTGACGCGGACCTACGCATCTTCTGCGACGATGGCGGGGGCCTAGCTGGCCCGACCGAGCCACCGACCGACCCGCCAGACCCACCAGGGGATGGCTGCGGAGCCACTGACACCCCGCCGCTCGGTGCCCTGGGGCTCCTCGGCCTCCGGGTGGCTAGGCGACGACGACGACTACTCGGCGCGACCGACCAGCACCAGGATCGCGGGCAAGACCACTAGACAGGCCAACCCGCAGGTGCCGACCCCGAGCACCATGGTCACGCCCATCGAGGTCATGGCGCCGTAATCGGCAAATACCAGGCCGCCAAAGCCGGCCATGGTGGTGAGGGCCGAGATCAACACCGCGCCGCCAGTGCCGCGCAACAGCTCATCCAGGCGCCCCTTGCCGTCCTCGTGCTTGGCGGCGCTCTCGCGGCAGCGGTGGATGATGTGCACCCCGGCGGCGATGCCGATTCCCGGGATCAAGGCGAGAGAGATGATATTGGCATGATTGAAGGGGATGTCGAACATGCCCATGGTGCCGAACATCCACAGCCAGCCGAGGCCGAGGGGCACCATGGCCAACAGGGCATCCGACAGGCGGCGAAAATCGGCCAGCAACATGAACAGCACCAACACCGAGACGATGACCGCCGCCCGTTTGAACCCGTCCTCGATCATGCCGAAGTGGTGGTGGGCGGTAATCGCAAAACCCGTGACGTTCGGGTCGATGGCCTCGAGGCTGGTCTTGAAGCGCTCGCCAAAGCCGTGCTCCCAGATGCTGCCGCTCGGAAAGACGTAGATGGCGACCGCTTTCTTGTCGAGGGATGCGAAGCGCACCTGCATGATCTCCGGAAGATCCTCGGCCGCGTAGTGCCCCCGCACGCCGATGCGTGCGGCCGTTCGCCAGGCGCGTTTGCCGACCTCGCTGACCTGAGCCTGCAGCTCGCGCAGCACCGGGGTGCCATTATCCGGCAGCGCCATCAACGCCGCACGGAATCTGCGCAGCGCCTCCGCCGCCGCCTGGGCCGGTGCCGGATCCTGGCCGGACATCTGCATGGAAAAAGAGATCCGGCCCATGATGCCGATCATCCCATCGATCGGCTGCGCCAGCTCCTGTGCCTTGGTTGGATAGCTGGTGAACTCATCCCAGTCTGGCTCACGGGCTCGCACCAGGCTCTGTAGGGCCTCGAGCAACGCCGGGGTCAACGGCGGCAACAGATCGGTGGCGGCCTGCACGAAGCCGACCTCCTCGAGGGCGCGTGCCCGATCGGCGACGGTGCGCGCCTCCACCATGCTGTCGGCGGTGAGCACCGCGAAGATCGGGCTCAGGGCGCGGTCGTGCTCGAGACGCCGCAGGCCGATGGCGCTCTCGGTGTCCTCCGGGAGGAAGTCGAAATAGCGCGAGTTCATGCGCAGGCGCGGCACCATGGCCACTGCCAGGATCGCGGCGGCGATGGCGAGCCCGAGGATGAGTCGCGGCCGTCGGGCAACGAGCTTCGGGAGTCGCCCGAGGCCGGGTACTTCAGGCGCGGCGGCCACCGCGAAGATCTTCGACGAAGCGATCAGCGGCGGGATCACCACGAAGGTACCGAACAGCGCGATGCACAGCCCGGCGGCGGTCAGGATCCCGAGCTCCTGAAAGGCGGTGAAGCCGGTGGTGATGGTGACGAAGAAGCCCATGGCGGTGGTGAGCGCGCCGGTGACGATGGCCGGGCCAGCGAACACGATGGCGCCCTGAATCGCCTCGATGGGTGATTTGCCGTCGCGCAAAAACTCGTTGTAGCGGGCGAGGGTGTGCACCGCGAAGTCGATGGCGAGCCCCATCAACACCGGGATGAAGCTGCTGGTCACTAGATTCAGCTCACCGAACAGCAAGCGGGCGAGGGCCATCGAGCCGACCACGCCGATCAACAACGGCGCCGCCGCCAGAACGGTCTGGCGCCAGGAGCGAAAGGCGAACAGGAAGAGCACCACGATGCCAAACCCCGCGGTGAAGCCGGTGAGCCGAATGCCCGCCTTGAGGTGGTACATCTCATCCACCGCCAGCGCGGGCACCCCGGTGAGGCGGGCCTGGACGTGCGGGGCTCCGGCCTCCTGGACCGCCTCGTCGCGTAGGCTGCGGATCTTCTCGACCAACGGCGCGAGATAGCTGACCTCGTCGCTCTCCAACTCCGGGAACATGGCGACGATGTGCGCCCCGCCGTCCGAGGTCGTGGTGTAGCCATACTCGTCGATCAGATTCGACTTCGTGTTGGGGTTGTTGTCGGCCTGCATCAACCGATGAAAGATGTCCTCCCCACCGAGGGCGATGGTGGCTGCGTCGGCGAGGTTCTTGAGGCCGTCGAGGGCCTCACGGGTTTGCTCGGGGCCAAGCGTGCGGTTGAACGGCATCAGGGCCTGCATCTGCAGGGTGGCGGCCAGGGTGTTGAACTGACCACGCATGGAGTCGAGGATCGCCGGTAGACCCGCCTCGATGGCCTCGGCCGGCTGGCGACCGTCCGCGAGGCTGTCGGCGAAGCTGGCGAGCATCTCCGGGCGTTGCAGGAAGATGACCTCGGCGATCTCGCGCGGGCCGACGCGGCCGAGGATACGCCCTTGGATCGCGGGCACCTGGTCGAGCTTGCGGATCAGGATATCGACCACCGCCCGTCGCTCATCCGGGGTGCCCCCCTCGATCACGAACAGCGGCGCGTCCGGAAACCCGAAACGCTCGAAGAAGGCCAGCAGGCGCGCCTGCACCGGCTCGTCGTCGGCCACCAGGGAATAGCGGGAGGTGCTGACCCCGAGGCCTGGGATCAACGCGGCCCCGGCGATGAGCAAGACCAACACCGGAATCAACACGCGAGCCGGATGCTCGGTCCCCACCGTGGCCAGGGCGGTGAAGATTCGGTCGCGAACGGGACGGGTGCTCATCTCACTCCGCGGGATAGATCGGGAACAGCTTCGAGCGCCTCTCTACACACAACCGGCGCCCCATGACAAATGCGAAATGGGCGGATTTACGGGAGTTTTGGGGTCCCAAAAAAGATGAGACCGCAACGCGGCCTGACGGTCCCCTGCACCACGAGACAGGACAACCGCAAACCGAGGAGCCGAATGTGCTACGCCCAATGATCGCTGCCCTCTCCCTGACCCTGGCCGCCTGCGGTGGCCTCAACGATTTCGAGGATCTGTTCGGTGCCGACGATGACAGCGGCGAAGGCGAGCAGGTCATCGCCGCGCCCGGGGGCACGACCTCCACCGGCGCCTTCTTGACCATCAGCGGGGGAGCGGAGTCGGACTCGGATGCCTGCACGGTCTGCCCGGCGTGGGAGCCGGACCCCGAGTTGAGCTACCAAACCCCCTCAGCGCTCAGCATGGGCGTCTTGGCGGTGGAGCTGATGCTCGCCGCCGACGACCCAGCGCCGGTCACCGTGTTTGCGGCCAGCGAGCCGAAAAACGTCGACCTGTTCGTGGGCACGGAGTTCGTGAACATCGACATCGGGGCGATCCCAGAGGGAACCTACAGTCACCTGCGCGTTACCTTGGCCTACAGCCGCTACACCGTGGGCGCGGTCGGCCACGCGCCACCCTACGGCTCGTTCCCGGGAGACCTGAGTGTCGACTACGCGCTGTCGGATTACGCCGACGCACAACAGGGCCCCCGCGCCCAGGGCGACTACCTCGCCGAGCTCGACCTCGGCTTCACCGCCATCCCCCAGGCCGGCAGCCAGCCCATCGCCTATCCGCCCTCCTATCCCGGGGCCTCCACCGACACGAGCGCCGGGCTGTATCGCGAGACCTTTGCCGCGCCCCAGGGCCCGATCCAGATCGACCACGCCGCGGCGGAGTCGGTGGATGTGGAGGTCGTCTACTTTGTCGAAGACGCCTTTGGCTGGCGTGACCTGGACGTGGCG
>JAUUZB010000682.1 GCA_030590185.1 Deltaproteobacteria bacterium | reverse complement strand
CGCTGCTCAGGTGAACAAAAATGGCCGATGATCCACAAATCAGGGTGATGGATGCTTCTGCGGCCACAGCGAGTCCACCGATGGGCCAAGTGATCGGCGTCTCCCCGGCGACCGTCCAGGAGCGTTTGGCCGAGGTACCGGTGACCACCCGCGATTGGCGCGAGTTCTATGACGCCAACTGGCGGTGGGTCTTTCAGGTGGTGCGGCGCCTCGGCGGCAATGACGTCGATGTGGAGGACGCCGTGCAGGACGTCTTCGTGGTTCTCGCCACCAAGCTGCACACCTTCGAAGGCCGCTCCCAGCTCAAAACCTGGATCTACCGGGTTTGCTTGAACGTCACCTCGGAGCACCGACGGCGGCGCCAGCGGCAACGGCGACTGGAGCAAGCCGCCTCCGTGGTCGCCTTCTGGCGGGAGGGACCCACGAACACCGAGGGCTTGATCGAAGCACGGAGCGATATGGAGCTCGTCTACCAGTTGCTCAGCAAGATGAGCAAAAAGAAGCGCCAGGTCTTCATCCTTCGGGAGATCGAGCAGCTATCGGGGGAGGAGGTCGCCAAGATCCTCAACATCCCCGCGGCGACGGTGCGGACGCGACTGTTTCATGCCCGCAAGGAGTTCACGCGCCTGCTCGATAAGGCGGGGGCCGCGGAAAAGACCGGGGGCACCCGATGAGTGAGAAAAACGAGATGTCCGAGACTCTGAGCTCCGAGCTTCCCGAGACTCTGATCTCCGGTGGCGCCACCGCCGAGAGCGAGCGCAGCGCGGCCTTGCTGCTGCGCAACGCCTTTGGCCAACGCCAGGACGCGCCCCACCCAGCGGTCGGTGCCCGCATCAAGGCTCACCTCGCCGATCGGCTTGCTCCGACGAGCTCAGCACAGGCTCCCGGAGAGCAGGGACGGGCTCTTCGGGAGGGGCGCTGGCTTCCCCACGTCGCCTTTGCCTCTGCCACGGCCCTGGTCTTGGTCGGCATCGGGGTCGGCAAAATGGGTTGGCTCGACCGTGACCCAATGCCGGGGCAGCAAATCTTGGCCGGTACGCTCGTCCCAGTCGATGCCCCATCGGCCGACCGGCTCGAAGCCGGGCAAACCCTCGCCTCGGCTACGGCGGTGAGCTGCGAGGTCGAGTCCTGCGAGATCGACATGCTCGGCGGCATCCGGGTCACCATGCAAAACCGGGCGGTCTTCAGCATTCGCGACAACAGCGTCACCCGGGTCCATGACGGGCGCGTCTTCTTCGCCGTGAAGCCGCGACGGGCCGGCGAGTCGTTTGCGGTGCGGGCCGGCGATGCCCTGGTCGAGGTCGTCGGTACCGCTTTCAGTGTCGAGGTACACGGCGCCGACGAGCGGGTCGAGGTGTCCGAGGGTACGGTACGCGTCACCCAGGACGGAACGACTACGGCGGTGACCGCGGGCGAGTCCTGGAGCAGCGCTTCGGGCGACGGTGGCGCCGACCCACAGCCCGCCGAGGCGGACGTGGTGGCGGAGGGTTCCGCGGCGGCCGACCTACCCGAGGCCTCCGCCCAAGCCGACGCCAGCGGCCAAACACCCCACGGGGCCAAGAACCGGACACACACGCCCCTCCGCTCGCCCGCCCGCCCGGCGACGCCTGGGCCGAACGCCACCGAGCAGCTCGCTGCGGCCCGGGGGCACGCCGCGGCTGGGGATCTCGCCCAGGCGCACGAGGTCTGCAACGCGCTCGCCGCGCCCAACGCCGACACCAGCGAGCTCGAGCTCTATCAGGTGGCGCGGCTCCAACTCGATAAGCTCGACGCCCCGCGGGCGGCTCTCAAGACCATCGCGGCGCTCGAGCACCGGCACCCGAACGGTCATCTGGCGGTCCAGCGCCACCTCCTCGCGATCCAGGCCCACGTGTCCCTGAGCGACTGCCAGGGCACCCAACGGGCCGTGGAACGCTTCCAAAACCGCTTTCCGGACTCGGCCGAGAAATACCCGGAAATCGACACAGCGGTGGAAGCCGCCGGTTGTTCGCGCTAGAATAAGACCAGAATTTTGAAGCGACTCCCGTAGTCCAATAGACTCGGGAAGAACGAGACCATGACACGGTGCGCAGTACCAATCGCTCTCTTGATCCTGGCCGCGACCGGCTGTGGACAGGATACCATCACCGCGACCTTCAGCTCGTCGCTCACTTGGCCACAGGCCACCGCCACCTGTGACGATACCAGTGGCCTCGCCGGGATGAGCGCCGAGTTGTGGATCGGCGGGCACAGCCCGTGCGCGCTCGACGTGAACGCCACCACCTTCGAAGCGACCGGCGAGTGCACCGAGATTCTTCCGGGGATCGATCGACCGCTGGTGATCTACTACTACCTGGACAACGGCTCCGACCCGGACCACGCCTTGCTGTTCTGCATCGGGTTCGTGGATCTGCGGCCCGAGTCCCTGCCGGTCGATACGGCCGACAGCATCGACCTGGTCCTGTGCGACGACCCCGGCGCCCTGCTGGTCTACGAAGAGTCCTTCATGGCGGACCTGCCGGCCTACGACGATACCGAGACCGACCCGCTCGAACGCGCCAAGATGTACACCCGCTACATCTATTATTACGACACGGACGGGGTGCTCGACTCGGACGCCGACGGCTGTCCCAACCTGGTCGAGACGTGCAACGGTACCCTGGACGACGCGGGCAACACCGACTGCTGAGTGCGGCCGCATCGTTGGCGCCCACCCTGCGCGTCATCGGTATCCTCGGGCTCTTGCTGTCGCTCGCATCCCTGGCCTCCTCCTGTGCCGAGGCCCTGGATTTCGGAGAAGCCTGCACGCTTCCCAACCGGACCATTAGCGCCGTGGTCAGCGCCCCGGATCCGACAGCCGGCATGGATTGCGCACAGCGCGACGGCTTCGCCGCGCAGGTCACGGCCAGCCTCGAGCTCGCGGATCGCGAGGCGATCGAGTTGTCCATGAACGGGGATACTCTGCTGGCCAAGACCGCCATCGCCAATCTCACCACCGACGAGAGCTACCCGCTGGTGCTCGTCTATGCGTTGCCGGACAGCGGCGGGGGGGAGGTCCACCTCGCCTACCGCTGGGGGACAATCGATCTCACCGGGATCGCGTGCACGGAACCAACCACGCTAGACGGGGAGACCCAGCTCCTGCTCAGCCCAACCGATATCGACAACCTGTTGGCCGGCTCCCATGGCGGTGACACGGACCGGGTCGTCAACGGCGCGGCGCTGCTCTTCGCCCAGGAGCTCCTCGTCGGCCCCGGGTACGACCTCGACCAAGACGGGGACGATGTTACGAACCTCGACGAGGCTTGCGCCGGGACCCTGTAGCGCCCATCGCCGGCTCCTGATCCTGCACGTCACGTCGTCAACTCGTCACCTTGCACCGGCGACACGGGAGGCACTATCTACGCCCCATGCTGCGCTTCAATCCCGAGTACAAGAACGTGACCTGGGGAGGTCGTCGCCTGGCCGAGGAGTTCGGACGCACCCTGCCCGACGGTACGATCGGTGAGTCCTGGGAGCTGGTCGAGTTCGAGGACCACCACAGCACGGTGGCGGACGGTCCCCGCGCCGGCGCCAAGCTCGGCGACCTGTGGCGGGCCGGCCTTCTCGGCGGCAGCGCCCAGGGGGACTTCCCGCTGCTGCTCAAGTGGCTCGACACCGAGGATCGCCTGAGCGTTCAGGTCCACCCGGACCAAGCCGCCTGCGAGCGTCTCGGTGCTGGCCGCTCCAAGACCGAGGCCTGGTGCATCGCCCACGCGGACCCCGGGGCCAGGCTCTACCTCGGCCCCTACCCGGGCCTCGATCCCGCAACCCTACGCCAGGCCGCCGAGGGCGGCACGGTCCACAAGTGGATGTACGAGTCCCAACCGCGCAGCGGTGACATGCTCTACGTGCCGGGGGGCACCCTGCACGCCATCGGTCCCGGCTTTT
>JAUUZB010000675.1 GCA_030590185.1 Deltaproteobacteria bacterium | reverse complement strand
GTGGGTCTGCTCCCAGCGAAAGCTCAGGGCATCGCCGTTGACGTCGGTGCTGAAGCTGGCGTCGAGGGTAAAAATTTCGCCCGGCTCGATGACCTCCGGCGCGACCAGAGCTGCGCTCGGGGCCTTGCCGCCGTAGCTCTCGTCGGCAAAGGGGTGGAGCACCAGGTGATCGGGCGCAGAGGTCATGCCGTCGCGCACCGCGGTGAGCCGGAAGATTGCCGCGTCCGTCTCGTCGGGACCTTCGTCGCCAAAGCGATGGGGCGAGGGCTCGATTTGGACGCGTTGCCAGAGGGTAGTCACCCCCGCTCCATGGGTAGATGCGAGATCCTCGGGACCGGGCTCGGTCTCCGGTTCCTCGAGGTAGCGGTCCGGTCCTGCCGAGACGCGAGGGGCCAACGCCCGCGGCTGGCGGCGAACCCCCAGGTTAACCTCGTCGCTGGTGACCCAGATCCCATCGTCCGCCACGATTCTAAAGAGCAGGTCCTGCTCCTCGAGGGGCGCGAGGAAAGTGGGGGTGAGCTCCGCCTCGTTCGAGAGGTGAACGGTTTCGCCGGTGAGCTGCTCCCAGCGCACGCTCACCGGCCGGCTCGTGGGGCTGTGGGTGCCGCCACCCTCGAGTCGGGCACGGTACCCCCGGAGGATCTCCCTGTCCGCACCCGCGTTGGCGAGCACCGGCACGTTGAGCGCAGAAGCTTGTCCAGGGTCGTCGAAGGGCCCGAGAAATGCGAAGTCACACGATGCCGTCGTCAGGCACAGGACGATGTGGTACAACCGAAACTTCATGGCGTACGCAGTTGAAATCCGTGCAAGAATCGCGCCCTCTCCCGACGAGATAGTAACTGCGCGGAATGTTGAGCCTATCCTCTACGCCCACCGCCCGTTGACGGGGCGGACCGCGACCGGTGGATCACGGTGCGACAGAACTTGCGCGGGCGTTGCGCGGCTCATGGAGCCGGTCGGGGTCCCATCCTGAAAAGCCTGGTTCGAGATCGCCTCGCCTCGGAGGAGGGTACGATCTACGCCCACGGCCGGCGCTCGGTGGCCCTGGTTTGTCCGAGCAGTTACCCGGTCGGGATGGCCTCCCTTGGGCTGCAGACGGTGTACCGGGCCTTGAACGAGGCACCGGACACGGCGGCCGAGCGCGCTTTTTTGCCCGATCCGGGGGAGTCCCCACCCCTGTGCACCTACGAGAGCCAACGGCCGGCCGCCGATTTTCCCCTGGTGGCATTCTCGGTTGCCTACGAGCTCGAGCTGTCCGGGCTGTTCACCTGTTTGGCCGCCATGGGGCTGGCGCCAATGGCCGCGGATCGGGGCGAGCGCGACCCCTTGGTCCTGGCCGGGGGGCCATTGACCTTTTCCAACCCCCGGCCCCTGGCGCCCTTTTGCGACGCCATCCTGGTCGGCGAAGTCGAGGGCGCCCTCGAGCCCATCCTCGAAGCGGTTTGGGGGGAGGGCGACCGCGAGGCGCGGTTGGGGCGGCTCGCCGAGGTCGAGGGTTGTTGGGTCCCATCCCTGCACGGCGAGGAGCCGCCGCCACTGCGCCGGGCCGAGGCGCGTTGGTTGCCGGCCCGGGCCGTGATCACCACGCCGGAGTCTGCCCTGCCGAACATGTTTCTGGTGGAGGTCGCCCGCGGCTGCTCCCGCGCCTGCACCTTCTGCGTGATGCGCCGGCGTCCCAATGACGCCGAGGGCGGCATGCGGGTCGTGCCGGAGGAACGGATCCTCGCCGCTATCCCGGCCACGGCCCGGCGCGTCGGGTTGGTCGGGGCGGCGGTGTGCGACCACCCCCGGATCACCGACATCGTGCGTTCGGTGGTCGGCGCCGACCAGGAGATCGGTCTCTCGAGCCTCCGGGCGGACCGTTTGACCCCGGAGCTGGTCGGCCTATTGGCCGAGGGTGGTGTGCGCACCCTGACCGTGGCGGCCGATGGCGCCTCGGAACGTTTGCGCGCGGCGCTGCACAAACGCATCAGCCCTCGAGATTTGCTCCGGGCCGCCGAGCTCACCGCGGAGGCCGGCATCCCCCGGCTCAAGATCTACGCGCTGGTCGGGCTGCCGGACGAGACCGACGATGACCTCGCAGAGATGGTCGACCTGGCCGAGCAGATCGCCCGGGCCGCGGGCCCGCGAACCCGCACCACCCTGGCGGTGGCGCCGTTGGTGCCCAAGCTCGGCACGCCGCTCGCCGACGCTGCATTTGTCGGGATCCGGGAAGCGGACCGCCGCATGGATCGCCTGCGCCGTGCCCTCGAGCCCCGGGTCACGGTGCGGGCCGCGAGCGCGCGCTGGGCGTGGGTCGAGGAACGGCTCGCCCAGGGTGGCCCGGCCGCGGGCCTCGCAGCTCTCGAGGCCTGGCGGGCGGGGGGCCGATTCTCCGCCTACAAGCGCGCCTTTGCGGCGCGAGATCGGGCTATATAAAGGTGACCATGGGAGCACGCGATCGAGCCGTGCTGGCGCTGACCAGTTGGTTTGGCACCGGCTACCTACCCAAGATGCCCGGTACCTGGGGAACCCTGGGGAGCATCCCCCTGTGGTGGGCGATGTCCCACCTGCCCTTTTGGGTCAACCTGGCGGCCACGGTCGTTTTTGCGGGCGTTGCCGTGTGGTTGTCGGGGCTGGCGGAGAAGATCTACGGCGCCCACGACGGCCAGAAGATTGTGATCGACGAGGCCGCCGGCCTGTTGGTCACCGTCATCGGTGTGCCCTTCGCCTGGCCGCAGGTGCTCGCCGCATTTATTCTGTTCCGGGTGTTGGACATGACCAAGCCGTGGCCGATCGGATGGGTGGACCGCGAGATCGGTGGCGGCCTCGGTGTGGTGCTCGACGACCTGCTCGCCGGTGCCGTGGCCTGTGGCCTGTTGCACGGCGCACGCCTCATCCTGGGCGGCTGGTGGTGAGCGGGGAGCGGGGAGCGAATGAGGAGCGGCGGTGACGGATAGCTCGTTGCGCATCGAGGTCCTGGCCATCGGCAACGAGTTGCTCGATGGTCGGGTCGCGGACACCAACTCCCTGCGGCTGGCCAAGGCGCTGGCCGAGGTCGGCGGTGTGATCCAACAACGCACCACGGTCAACGATGACCTCGACGCGATCGGCGCGGCGGCCCGGGGTTGCATGGCGCGGGGCACTGGCCTGTGCGTGGTCAGCGGCGGCCTCGGACCGACCAGCGACGATAAAACCGCCGAGGCGTTCGCCGCGTTGACCGGCGTCGGCTTGCTGCGGGACGAGGCCACCGTGGCGCGGCTCGAGGCGTTGTTCAGCGCCCGCGGCCGGGAGATGACCGAAAACCAACGCCGCCAGGCGGACCGGCCCGAGGGCGCGGAGTTGCTCGACAACCCGATCGGCACCGCGGTTGGCTTCGCGGTCGAGCTCGACGGCTGTCGCTTCGTCTGCGTCCCGGGTGTGCCCCGGGAGTTCGACGCCATGGTGGCGCGGGCGGTGGTAACCCCGCTGGCCGCCGGTGCCGAGCCGGTGGCGCGGCGGGAGTTGCGCAGCTTCGGGCTGATCGAGGGAGAGGTGGACCGGCGGCTGGCCGACCTCGGGGACCGTTGGCCGTTGGTACGCGTCGGGTATCGGACCCATTTCCCAGAGATCCACGTCACCCTGGTGGCGCCGACCCGCGACGCAGCGAGCCTCGAGGCGGCTGCCGCCTTTGTCGAGGCGCAACTCGGCCGGGCGGTGTTTTCCAGCGAGGGCGAGGGCCTCGCCGAGGTCCTGCTCGCGGCCCTGCGGGCGCGGGGGCTCACCCTCGCCACCGCCGAGTCCTGCACCGGCGGCCTGGTCGGCGATCTGATCACCGACGTGCCGGGCGGCAGCGATGTCTTCCTCGGCGCGCTCGGCACCTACCACAACGACACGAAGATAGAGATCCTCGGCGTGGGCTCCGAAACCCTGGCGCAACACGGCGCGGTGAGTGAGCCCACGGTGACCGAGATGGCCCGGGGCGCGCGG
>JAUUZB010000986.1 GCA_030590185.1 Deltaproteobacteria bacterium | reverse complement strand
CTGTTGTTGCCGTTGAGGTTCACCGGCGCCGAGCCGACATAGTGCACGCCCACGCCGAGGCCGCTGCCCAAGCCGGCGAAGATGGCGTTGCCCCCGCCGATGAGGGGAACCCCGACGCCAGCGGTGCGGGTCACGAAGATGCCGAAGACGTCGCTGGTGGTGTCTTGCGTGCTGCCGGTCACGCTGCTGGCCACGAGGTGGGGCTGGGTTGGTGCTGTCCGGGGTCCAGACCTGGTTGAGATCGTGTCGGTCGAGATCGATCGCCCGGGAGGTGAAGGTCGGGGTGGCGTTGGGGGGCAGCTTGACTTGGAACTCGCCCGCCGGCAGCTCGGTGACGCCATCGATGACCAAGCGGACCGGACGATTGACGATCACCGCCTCCATCACACAGGTAGCCGTCGAGCCGTCCGCGGTGAGCGTCGCCTCCACCTCGATGGTGTAGACACAGCCGAGGTTTGTCCCGGTCGTCGCCTCGAGGGTAACCGAGGAGTAGGTGTCGGATTGGAACCCCAGCACGATGTCGAGATCGTTCAACGGGCAGGTGGCGTCGCTGCTGCCGGTGACGGTCCAGCTGAAGGACTTGCCCTCATTGGGAGTCGATGAGGCCGAGGTGTTGCGGCCGCTGACGTTGGCGTCGTCGGATCCAATCGTCACCTCGACCATCGAGTTGTTGCACTCCACCGTCACCGTGGGCGGGACCGGGACCACCAGTACGGTCACCGTGGCCGAGCTGGTGTCGGTGCCGTCGTCAGCGCTGAAGACCAAGAGGATGTCGCCGCCACATTCCGGGGTGGCGGACACCGTGGGGATGGTAATCGTAATCGCATCGGCCACCACGTTCACCGAGAGCTCCGTGGAGCAATCGACCGACGGGTCGATCAGGGACCAGGCCTCCCACCAGGTGGTGAGCGGATCGGAATCGAGATCGCTGGCGTTGCCCTGATAGCTCACGGTCTCGCCCTCGGTGACGGTCACGATCAACGCGACCTCGCCCTCGACGTCGACGTCAGGGGGATTGTTGCCGGTAGCTCCGCCCGTGCCGCCACCGCCCGCGCCGCCGCCACCGACCCCGCCCGTGCCGCCGACCCCGCCCCTGCCGCCGCCGCCGCCGACCCCGCCCGTGCCGCCGCCGCCGCCGACCCCACCCGCGCCACCGACCCCGCCCGTGCCACCGACCCCGCCCGTGCCGCCGCCGCCACCGACCCCGCCCGTGCCACCGACCCCGCCGCCGCCAACGCTACCGCCCGTGCCGCCTTCGCCGCCCCCTTCCCCGCCGGCCCCGCTGATCACTGCATTGGAACAGCCGATCAAAAACAACACCGACCCACAAGCGATCACGTTACGGACTGGCGCCAACATGCGGTTCCTCCCGGCAAGAGAATGATGCCGGGAGGCTAGCAGCAACCAAGGAGAGGCGCATCGATTTCAGCACCTGGAATCGTGCTATGGGAACGCCCCCCATGAGCCGCCGAGACAACGCCGCCAACCGATGTCGCGAGTGCGCCATGCACCTCACTCTGTGTGTATGCGGCGACATGCCGATGCTATCCGTCCAGAGTCGTCTCTGTCTGATCATGCACCGGGACGAAACCCGCAAGACCACCAACACCGGACGCCTCGCCGCCCGCTGCTTGCAGGGCAGCGAGATCCTGGTTCATGGCCGCAAGGGCGAGATCATTGAAGCCCCCGCCCGCGAAGAATTCCGCGAGCTATTACTCTTCCCCTGCGCCGAGGCCGAGGAGCTCGGCCCGCGTCACCTGCGAGATGGCCCCGTGCGGCTGGTGGTGCCCGATGGCACCTGGCGCCAGGCCAATAAGATGACCCGCCGCATCCCCTGGCTCGCCACCCTGCCCCGGGTGTCGCTACCCGAGGGGACCAGCACCCGGTACCGCCTGCGGGCGGAACGCAAGGGAGGCGGCCTCGCAACCATCGAGGCCATCGCCCGCGCCTTCGGAATCCTCGAGGGCCCCGAGGTACGGTTGCAGCTCGAAGGGATCTTCCGCAGGATGGTCGACCGCACGCTCTTCAGCCGCGGTGCGCTCCCCGCTGATCAGGTCTTCGGAGGCATCCCGGCCGGTGTGATGATGCACGACCCAGGCCGTGGCCAGGGTAGCCCGCCGGACTGACTCCCTCCGCTTCGACCCCCGCCCTAGGGCTCTTGCTCCTCCGGCACCGGCTCATCCTCATCAATGAGAAACGGGTTGAGGATTCGGTCTTCCTTCTTTTCCGGCTCGGTGCCAGCGATGAAATACTCCTGCACCGTGGTCGCCTCGTCGGTGGAGTCGGTCGGCTCACCGGTCTTCTTATCGACCCGCATGGTGACGATGTTCTCGGGCATCGGGAAGTCCCGCTTCGGGATGCCGGCCAAGACCCGACCCATAAAGCGGATCCAGATCGGCAGGCCCACCGACCCACCATAGGCGCGCCCGAGGGGCTTGTTGTCGTCGAAGCCGGCCCACACCGTGGCGGCGAGCTCCGGCGAGAAACCGGAGAACCAAACGTTGCGCGATTGCTGCGAGGTGCCGGTCTTACCGACCACCATGCGATCCAGCACCAGCGCCCGCGTCGCGGTGCCCTCCTCGACCACGCTGCGCATCATCTGGGTGACCACATAGGCGGCGGCGGGGTCCATCACTGGCTCCGGGGTGGCGCTCTTTTGCCAGATGATCTCGCCGGTCTTGTCGACCACCTTGCGAATGAAGATCGGCTCGGCGTAGAGACCGCCGGAGGCCAGGGTTGCGTAGGCGTTGGCCAACTCGATCGGCTTGATGTCGCAGGTGCCGAGGGCGAGGGTGAGGTTTTCCGGGAGGTCGGATTTGATGCCGAACTTGTGGGCCATGTCGATCACCGGCTCGTAGCCGATCTTGTCGATCAGCTTGACCGAGCAGGTGTTCTTCGACTTGGTCAAGGCGGTGCGGTAGGTGATGTTGCCGTCGTACTTGCCGTCGTAGTTCTCCGGCTTCCAGTTCTTGCCGGTCCATGGGTCGCGGATCACCACCGGCGAGTCGGGACAGATGGTGGCGGGGGTGATCGCCTT
>JAUUZB010000493.1 GCA_030590185.1 Deltaproteobacteria bacterium | reverse complement strand
TGGAATCTCTCGCCCCGGAGGTTTTTGCTCGGGCGGAGGAGGAGCTCGCGGGGACGACGGCAGGAGATGGGGTCGCAGCCGAGGCACCCACAGCGTCCACGCCCACGGCGGCAGGCGCGGCGGCGATCCCGGTGCCGGTTCCCGTTCCGGTCCCTCCGGTTTCGGTGCCTCCTCTGGCGGTACATCCAGCGCCCGCCGGTCCGATCGCGGTGCCCGCGACGCCGCCCGACGTTGCCGCCACGGCCGCCCCGGGGACTGAGGCGGCGCCCGCGGGTGACCTCCCTGACGAGCCTTCATCACCCGCTGCCGAAACCCCGGCCAGCGGTGTGCCGCGCAACGCCGAATCCCTCGCCCCTCTGTTGACCTCGCCAGGCCCGACCGCGGAGCCCGTGCCAGGGGGGCAAGTCTGGCCCGCCCCCGACGACCCAGCGTTTCAGGGCCCGGCGGCCCTGGCCCACGTCGATCCTCCAGAGGAGCGGCCGGACGAGCTGCCGCCACCCGCCCTGATCGCAAAGGCCCCACCCGATGGAGGGCCGGACGTCACAGCCGGGCCCGAGACGAGTTCGGCATCGGCACCGGATCTCGACGAGTCGCTGGCGGTCGAGACGACGCCGGTCGCCGAACTCGATCCGGACCCAAGACCAAAACCCGAACCAAAACCCGAACCAAAACCCGAACCAAAACCCGAACCAAAACCCGAACCAAAACCCGAACCAAAACCCGAACCAAAACCCGAACCAAAACCCGAACCGGAACCCGAACCGGAACCCGAACCGGAATCCGAACCGGAACCCGAACCGCCAGCCGCGCCCGGGTCCGAGTCGAGCTCTGACGAGGCGCTCCCCGAGCTCGATCTCGGAGACGTCGCGGTGAGCCCCTCCGCTGAACCCGACGGGGCAGGGGCGGACGACCCCTGGGGTGACACGCCAAAGGAGGACGAGGTGCGGGTCGAGCAGGCGAGCTCGGGCTTCTCCCTGGTCCAGGGTCAGGAGCCTGAACCGGAGCCCGCGCCCGTCGGCGATTTTGATCTCCCCGCCATGGAGGGCCGGCTCCGGGAGCTCTTCGACCTCGACGATTTTTCGGGGGCGCTGGTGGTGGCCCGCCAAATCCTGGAGCGCTCACCAGAGCACGGGCAAGCGAGCGACGTCGCGGGCGCCTGTGTGGCAAAGTTGATCGGCATCTACGCCTCCAAGATCGGTGACAAGGATGCGGTGCCGAGGGTCCTGTTGCCTCCGGATGAGCTCATCTGGCTCGACCTGGACCACCGCTCCGGTTTCGTACTGGCGCAGATCGACGGTATCTCGACCTACGAGGAGATCATCGACCTAACCGGCATGGATCCCCTCGAGTCCCATCGCATCATCGCGGACCTGGTCACCGACGGGGTGATCGGCGCGTCCTGAGCTAGGAATCGGCGCTCTGGCCCGGCTTGCTGGAGGTCGGCCGCCGCTTGCGCGGTAGTTTGTGCTCGCCGGTGTTGGCGGTTGGGCGACGCTTGGGCGGCAGGTCGTGTTTTCCAGTGACCGCCGCCGGATCGGTGGTGGGTCGACGCTTCCCGGGCAGCTCGCGGCTGCCGGTGCCCGCGGCCGGCCCGCTCGTTGGTCGCTTGGCCGAAGTTGGCCGCCGCTTGGCTGACGAGTCGCCACCCTTTTGCTTGAAGCTATCCGGCAGGATGAGCCGGCTGGTTTCGGCGTCGGCGCGTACGAAGTAGTGCTCCACCGGGGTTTTCTCGATGAGCCGTTCGAAGTTGGTGGCGTGGGTGGAGCACCACTTGTGCTCCTCATCCTTGGGCAGGTCATCCGGCATCAGCACGTCCTTGATGAAGGCGTAGCTGAACAGCCGTTTCATGAGTTTCTGGGCGTTCTCGAACACCTCGTCGTTCAGCGCCGTGATGCGGTGGGGGATCACCATCTCTGATTCGGCGAAGCCCTTGGGCTTCACCGGAGGCAGCTCCTCGAGGGTGATCAAGTGCCCGGTGTCGATGCGGGTGAAGTTGTCGACGATCACCTCGCCGCCCTTGGTGAGGCCCTCGAGCCGCGAGGCGAGGTTCACCACCCGGCCGCAGACCGTGTAATCCATTCGTCGGCGCGAGCCGATGTTGCCGACGATGGCCGGGCCGATGGCCATGGCGAACCCCCACTCCCGGGGCTCGATCCGCAGGCGCTTGGCCACCTCGGCGTTGCGGCGCAAAAACGCGTTTAGGATCCGCGAGGCGATCTTCATGTTGGCCAGGGCGAGCACGGCGCGCTCCCGGTGCTTGTTTCCCTTCTCCTTGGGGCGGGCCTCGAACACGGTCATGATCGCGTCGCCCATGGTCTTGTCGACGATGCCGCCGTGGTGGGCGATGCACTCAATGAACAGGTAGAAGTAGGTGTTGACGATGCGCACCACCTCGTCCGCCGACAGCCGGTTCGACATGGAGGTGAAGCCCCGCATGTCGCCGAAGATGACCGCCATCTCCTTTTCCCGGCCGCCCGGGCGCACCAGGGTCTCGTCGGCCACCAGGCGATCGATCACCATTTTGTCGACGTAGTGGAAGAAGAGCTCCGAGCGCCGAACCATGTGGTTGAATGCCTCGGCCAGCTCGCCCATCTCGTCGTCGCGATCGAGTTGAACCCGCTGGGAGAAATCTCCCTTGGCGATGGCGTCCAGGGCGTGTCCCATCACCGCCAGCGGCCGGATCTCCCGTCGCACCAGCAACAGGGAGAAGATCACCATCACCGATGCGATGCCAACCACCAGGAGCGCGGCCCACTTGGTGACCCGCGCCATGGCCGCCTGCAGGGGCAGTTGGGAGAGGGAGACCACGAAGGTGCCGAGGTCGACCTCGGCGAAGCGGATGGTGGCCCGGAAGTGGTAGGTGTTGGTGACCGGATCCGCCCACTTGCTCTTGGTCTTATCGAGCAGGTAGTCATCCAGCTTTTTGGCGTTCTTGTTGCGGTCGAGGGAGGCGACCACGATCCCCTCGTGGTCCGCGACCATGGCGTTTTCGATGAAGGTGTCGGCGGTCAGGGAGGCGAGGTTGTACTGGAGTTGGGCGTGGTTCTTCTCGAGCAGGAGGGGGCCGTTGGCCTGGGCGAGGAACTCGGCGGTCGATTCACCGCGGGCGGTGATCTCCTTCTCGAGGGTGACCTGCAGGACGCCGAGCAGCGCCGCGAGAATGGCCGCCGACGTCACCACCGTCGAGAATGCCAAAAACAGCGGGTATTTCCGTGAGATCTTCAGGGGTGACCCTTTTCTTCAGCCCTGGGAGCCCCCTCCCCCGTAGTTACAATAGATAGGAGTTGAGGCTTGGAATCAATCGGTTCGAGCTAAAACGGCGCGTTTGCCCCTGGGGGTTAGGTATGCCGGTCTCCTACCCATGCGCGCGGCGTAGGGGAGGACAGGTCGGCTTGCGCTTCGGGGGTCCATCTCGGATACTCAGCACGCCGCCCTGTTTGGGGGCTCTTAGAGGCAGCAAAGGGGCTGGACCATGAAACGCATAGCGCTCATCATTCTTTGCCTGTGTCCGTCGTTGGCGATGGCCACGACGATCCTCACGCTCGGGGAACGGGAGCTCACCCTGCGGGCTGACGCGGTGGTCTTCGGCCGCATCATCACCACTCGAACTCTGGTCAGTCGCAGCCACCAGCAGATCGCCACCGAGGCCGACTTTCAGATCTACCGGGTGGTCAAGGCTGGTCAGATCTGCGTCGAGGGGGAGGTGATCCAGATCCAGGTCCCGGGCGGTGAGGCGAACGGCCTGACTCAACGGGTGGCCGGCTCGCCCCAACTCGCCCCAGGGCAGATGTTCGTGGCGTTTCTCAATGGCCACGGCCAACGGACGTTCACCCCGTGGGGCTTGAGCTACGGCCTGCTGCCCGTGCGCCAAAATGCGCCGGGGGAGCTGCTGGTCAGCAGCCAGACCGATGGCCTGCAGCCGGAGATGTCGACCGGCGAGCCACCGGCGGACCGGATGCTGCAGATTACCAATGAGCCCCTCGAGCAGGTGCTGACGCGGCTCGAGCGGCATCTCGGGTACACCGCACCGGCTGACCTGCCCGCCGATCAGGGGGTGGCGCGATGACCCGCCTGCCCATCACCCTCGCGTCCTCTTTGATGGCCATCGCTGGCGCAGCGCTCCTGTTCCTGGCCGCCCCGCCCCTTGCGGAGGCGCAGGACCAGGCCGAGCCGCTGCAGTGCAACGTCGACATTCCCACCTACTACCCGCGCGGCGACCATTGGGCGGCCGCGCCGAGCGCGGTCACGTCTGGGCCGACGCCGATCATCTACAAAATATCGAGCTTCGCCCCCACCGGGATCGAGCTGGCCACCGCTCAGGGCGCCATCGAGGATGCCATGGACACCTGGCAGGCGGTGCGCTGCCCGGCGAGCTGCACCGAGGTCGAGAACTGCGCCGGCGACATGGCCGAGCCGAACCTGCGCATCGAGCGCGGCGCCGATTACGCGGGCCGCGACGGCGGCGACCAGGTTGATTATCAGAACGTCGTTTACTTCGTGGACTCCAACTGGACCCACCACGCCGGCGAGGAGATCTTTTGGGATCCATCGATCCTGGCGATGACCTCCAACTACTACACCACCGGAACGTTTTACCTCGTCCACTCCGACATGGCGATCAACGACGAGAATT
>JAUUZB010001006.1 GCA_030590185.1 Deltaproteobacteria bacterium | reverse complement strand
GGTTCTGAGTCTGCCATTGAATTCTTCTTCTCATTCGCCCGGTTCGTCGGGCGTACAGTTCTGTCGGGGCTTAGGTGCTGGAACCTACGGCCGTCGCGGCGGTGGTCCTAGTTTCCTCGTCTCCCAAAACGGCTCTGCCTCCACCGAAGGGGGGGACGCCCGCTCTTGGAGGCGGACGATTCAGACCCCGGGAGGCGAAACCGAGCGTAATATGCACGTGGGGGGGCGGGACGTCAAATGGAAAACGATCGGATCTCGATTGACCACCATTTAACGATGAGATCTCTGTCCTTCAGATCTCCCCTCATCACCCTTCCATTGGACACCCCCCACAGCCCTGCTATCCTTGGTAGGCCTCGGCTCGAGGCGTTTGTGCGTTCGTCTCCCGGGACGAAGGCGGTGAGGTATGCGTGGGAAGATACGGCAATGACATCCGACTCGGCCTTGGCCTAGCCCTGGCGTTTGCCCTGGGTCTGACCGGCTGCGCCCAAACCATCGACGATGGCGGGGACGGTGGGTTCACCACGGACACGCCCCCCTGGAGCTGCGAGGAAGAGGGCCGGCGGCCTGGGCCAGACGACATCGCCTGCTTCAGCGACGAGAAGCGCTACGTCAAGGGAGACTGCGGCGAGCCGCGCTGCGACGCCGGTCCTATGGCTCCCAACTGCTGCCCGGGCCAGTTCTGCACCTCCGGCGGCGAGTGCATCGTGCCGCCCTCGCGTTACGAGCTGTGCGACACCGACGCCGAATGCGACGTGCCCGGCATGTTCTGTTTCGACCGCCCGATGATCACGACCGAGGGCAAGAGCTGCGGCTGGCTACCGGTGGAGGCGGGCGGCTGTCCCAACGGCGGGCAACCATTCAACAGCCGCTGCGTGTTCGGCGCGCCCTGTGGGGCCGACTGTCTGGCGGGCTCGGTGTGCAACATCGACACCAACCTCTGCGAGGCGGTCCCCACCCTGGGCAACGCGGACCACGGCTGCGAGCAAGTCTGCTACACCTCCCAGATCCTGGTCTACTCCGACCCGGACACCATGCTCTTCGACGCCTGCTGTGAGGTGAAGTGCATGTGCCTGACCCTGCCCCCCCTCGAGCCGGGCAACTGGGGACGCTTCTCCGACAGCGCCCTCACCGACGACGGGCTCCTGATTTCGGCCTACGACGCGACCTACGGCGATCTGGTTCTGGCCACGGCCAACCCCAACACCGGCAACATCGAGAGCGTAGACTATATCGACGGCGTACCAGCGGGCGGCGCGGTGGTCGCTGACCCCGACGGTCCTCGCAACGGCTATGACGGCCCAGGTCCCGACGTCGGCCAATACACCGCCATGGCCCTCGGCGCCGATGGTGCCCCCCACATCGCCTATTGGGATGTGGAGGCCAAGGCGCTCAAGCTCGCCATCCAAGACATCAGCACCGGCGAGTGGAGCATCAGCTTCGTCGCCCACGGCACCGCCATCCCGGATGAGGTGGATGACGAGACCCTCGACGTTGGCCGCTACCCGTCGATCGCCATCGACGCCAACGGCCTGATCCACCTCTCCTACTTCGCGGCCAACGCGCGGCCCAACGGCCAAACCATGACCGGACCGATGTACGCCCGCTCCAACAGCGCAGCCCCGGCGGGTCCGGAGGACTGGGTCGAGATCCCGGTCGAGGAGATCGTCTCGTGCAACGGCCAATGCCAACCCTGGGAGGCCTGCGTCTCCGCCGGCGGCGTACCGAGCTGTCGCGATTTGATCGAAGCTCCTGCCGAGTGCGTTGGGGGCTGCGCCTGCGATGAGATCTGCGTCGACACCGGCAGCCCCACCTGCCTGGAGCTCTTGCCCAACCGGCTCGACACCCCCTGCGACGCCGCCTGCTCCTCGGACCAGTCCTGCGTCGACGACACCCTCGGCGGCACCACCTGTCTGCCCACTCTCACCGTCGGCTGCGGCGCCTGCACCGACTTTGAAGTCTGCGTGGAGGATGACACCAGCGGGCTGCCGGTGTGCCGGATCCACACCCCGTTCTCGTTGATCGAGGGGCTACCGGATGGCTCCGGCCTGTTCACCTCCATGGTCCTGCACGGCGACCCGACCGTCCCGTCCTCGGTCACCCCCACCCTGGTCTATTATGATCGCGTCCGGCGCGGCCTGCGCGGCGCGGTGGCGGCGTTTAGTGTCGAGGATGTACCGAGCTCCTTTGCCACCGACACCCTGGTCTGCGATCCACTCGAGGACTTCGGGCAGCACGCCTCCCTAGCGGTGGCACCAGACGGCACCTTCGGGGTTGCCTTCCAGGGCGCCGGCGGCGAGACCCTCAACGCCTACATCACCAATGGCGCCGACCTGTTTATCGGCACGGTCGAGCCGGTGGATGACGGGGTTCGCGGCACGCGGCTACATCTGGTGGGAGCGAGCGCCGATCTCAACTTTGGCGCCGATGGCGTACCCTGGATCGCCTACGCCGACCAAACCGACAACGACCTGCTGCTCGCCTACAAGCCGGCCGACACGGGAGAGTGGACCTGCAAGATGATCCTCAGCGATGGGGCCTATGGCAGCTTCGCCCGCTTCGTGATCGCTGCGGGTGAGACCGCCTACCTGACCACGTACCTGCGCAGCCGGGACGACTTCGGTGACGACGCCAGCGAGATGGTGATCAAGCAGATCGGCCTCGACGCCCCCAACCTCGAGCTCCTCGAAGACTGCTGGCCGGCCCTGTAGGCGGCGCCACTCCCCTCCCACCCATGGCAGACAATCCCCGCCGGCCCCCAACGGGCCTCCAGCCACCCCCGCCCCAACGTAGCGGCGTCAAGAGCAGCTTTGGCGGCTACAAAAAACAGGACGCCGCGGCGTTCGCGGAGCACGCCGACGAGGTTCGCACCCTGGCCTCGGGCCAGGACATCGTGGAGCGCGGGGTCAGCACCCCACAAGCCGAGAAACGCGCCGCCGCCTTTGACCAGGGGGAGCTGCAAACGATCCGCTCCTGGGTC
>JAUUZB010000198.1 GCA_030590185.1 Deltaproteobacteria bacterium | reverse complement strand
GTGCTGGCCGACGTGCGGGCCGGCAACCTCTCGACCCGGGTGAGCGACGTGGTGCTCAACGGCGACGACGAGCTGCTCGCTAGCCTCGGCAAGTCGGTCAACAACACGGTCGAGAACCTCGCAGACCTCGCCGAGCAGGCCCGGGCCATCGCCGACGACCATCTCCACAGCACCGTGCTCGACAAGCGCTTCGCCGGTGAGCTCGGTCAGGCCTTCGCCCAGATGACCGAAAAGCTGCGCAACCTGGCCGCCAAGGCCGACGCCATCGCCAACAGCGACCTGGCCGCCACGGTGCTCAAGACCGGCACCCACGACGGATCCCTCGGCGGCGCCTTCGCCAAGATGGTCGAGAATCTATTGACCTTGGTGACCAAGATTCAAAATTCGTCCGAGCTGGTCGGTACTTCCGCCAACGAGATTCTCGCCGCCAGCGAGCAGACCAGCGCCGGCATCAACACCCAGGTGGAACGGGTGGAGGAGGCCTCCGCATCGATCGTCGAGCTCTCCTCGAGCATCCAGGAGGTGGCGCAGAACGCCAAGAGCTCCGAGGATATCTCCAGGGCAGGGATCCGCACCGCCAAGGAGGGCGAAGACGCGGTGCGCGCCACCATCGAGGTCATGGGCGAGGTGGCGCGGAACGTCGAGGACACCGCCATCGCCATCGGTGAGCTCGGCCTGCGGGGCCAGGAGATCGGCAAGATCGTCGAGGTCATCGCCGACATCGCCGACCAAACGAATCTTCTAGCGCTCAACGCCGCCATCGAGGCGGCGCGGGCCGGGGAGCAGGGCCGTGGCTTCGCCGTGGTCGCCGACCACGTGGGCAAGCTCGCCGAACGTTCCGCCAAGAGCGCCAAGGAGATCTCGACCCTGATCAAGACCATTCAGCACTCCACCGAGGAATCGGTGCGCCGGATGCAAAAGGGACTCGAGGTGGTCGAGGCCGGGACCAAGCGCGCCGACGAGTCCGGCGCGGCCCTGTCGGCGATCATCAAGGTGGTCGAACAGATGGCTCGATCGGTGAGCGAAATCTCGATCGCCACCGCCCAACAGGCCAAGGCCTCCGACATCGCGGCCGAGGGGATCGAGCAGCTCTCGGAGTTGGCCCGCCAGTCGTCGGCCGCCACCGACCAAATCGTCGGGCAGGCCCGGGACCTGTCCCGGTTGTCCGAGGACCTCGGTGGTCAGGTGGGTGAGTTTCAGCTGTGAGCAGCACCGCCCCGTCCCGCGACGAGACGGCCGCGTCGGCGGCGGTCTCCAACCGGCGCCTCGTCTGCTTCTTGCTCGGTGACCAGGAGTACGCGGTCAACATCGAGCAGGTGCGGGAGGTGACCGAGGCCCTGGAGGTGTTGCCGATCCCCCAGGCGCCGGTCTTCATTCGCGGGATCATTACCATCCGGGGTCGAGTTCTCGTATTGGTCGACCTGCACGCCCTGTTTGACGTGCCGGGCCGGGCGAGGAACGAGGCCGCTTGCCGCCACGTGGTCATCGAGCACCGTGGTTACGTTTTCGCGATCGAGGTCGACACCATGGTGCCGCTGCGTTGGCTGCCCATGGATGCGAGTCTCGATGCCGCGCCCACCGGCGCCGACGCCAAGGGTTCCTACCTCGAAGGCATTCTGATCCATGAAGATCGCCCGGTGATGTTGTTGGACGTCGACAAGATCGCCGACAACCCGCACCTGCAAGCGGCGCTCGCCTCCTCGCGCGACCAGCAGCTGCGCACGCCTTTTTCTTTTGGCGGTCACGAGGCGCGCGGCCCGGAGGGGGATAGCGGTGGCGCCGAGCGCGGGTTGGTCTGTTTCCGGCTCGGCAATGAAGAGTACGCCGTGCCGATCGAAAAGGGGCAGGAGGTCGTCGCCCCCCTGCCGGTGACCTACATCCCATTCGGGCCGCCCTTCCTGCGCGGCGTGGTCAACCTGCGTGGCAGCATTCTGCCGTTGCTCGATCTGCGGGCCCTGCTCTCTTTGCGTTCGGGAGAGGGGCCGGCCGGCGAAGGCCGGCACCTGGTGGTCGCCGACGAACGAGGCGCGGTGGCGATTGAGGTCGACGCCGTGGCGCGCTTGCGGCGCGTTCGACCTGAGGCGATCGAAGAGGTGCCGCCGTCGATGGCTAGGGACGAGGCGGCCTACCTCGAAGGGGTCATTCCAGATGAGGTGCGTCCCGTGTTGTTGCTCGACTGGAACAAGATCATGAACCACGAGGCGATCGTTCGGCTGCGCGGCCGGGCACGACCCGCCGGCGGCGGTGGGTGAGGCAGCCCCAGCGTGCCCGAGCTCACCCCTGAGACCTTTGCCGCGCTGCGCGACCTGGTGGCCCAGGCATGCGGTGTCTATGTCGCGGACGAGAAGCGCGGTTTTCTTGCCCGCCGGGTGGCTCGTCGCATGGCGGAGCTCAACCTGGAAGACGTCGTCGCTTACCTAGACCACATCCGTGACCCCGAGCGGGGCAGGGTGGAACTCACCCATTTGGTCGAGTCGATCGCCGTTCTCGAGACGCATTTTTTTCGGCACGTCGAGCAGTTCGAGCTGCTCGAGCAGGAGGTCCTGCCGGGGTTGATGCGCGAGCGGATCCAGTCGGGCAAACGGCGGTTTCGCGCCTGGAGCGCCGGCTGCGCGACCGGCGAGGAGGCCTACTCCATCGCCATCGCCTTCGCGAAGGTCGCTGGCCGGGCACGCGCCTGGGACGTCGAGATCCTCGGCACCGACCTCTGCGGCGGCTTCGTGGAGCGCGCTCGCCAGGGGCGCTACCCTTCGACCTCCTTCCGCGAGGTCGCGCCCGAACGGCTCACGGACTGGATCGAGCCCGCCGGCGCTGACTTCCAAGTGAACGATCGGCTCAAGAGCATGGTGCGGTTCCGGACCCACAACTTGATCCGAGACGGCTTCCCCTTCCAGGTCGACGTGATCTTCTGCCGCAACGTGACGATTTATTTTCCGCGGGAGGTCGCGACCCGCGTCATCGCACAGCTCAAGCAGAGCCTCGCCGTCGGTGGGGTGCTGTTCATGGGGTCGGCGGAGACTATGACGAAGAATTATGAACGGGTAGAGACGATCACCAACGGAGCCGCCGCGGCCTATCGGCGGGTGGCATAGCGCGGGCCGGCGGTCGGCCCTGGGTGCAGAAGGTCATGGAGATCGATCGAGAGACTATTAACATCTTCCTCGAGGATAGCCGCGAGGGCTTGACCGACATGGCTCGGGAGTTGGTGATCCTCGAGGAGGATCCGAGCAACACCGAGGTCCTGGCGAGCATCTTTCGTGCCTTGCACAGCCTCAAGGGCAACGCGGCCCTCATGGAGTACCGCCGCCTCTCAGCCCTCGCCCACGTTGGCGAGAGCTTGCTCGGCAAGCTGCGCAAGGCTGAGCTCCAGCTCACACCGGAGATGACCACCGCCCTGCTGGCCGTGGTCGACGCCATTCGGGACGCGCTCAACCATATCGATGCGACCGGCAAGGAGGGCGATCAGGACTTCGAGGCGACCATGGCCCGACTGGCGGAGGTCAGCGCCGAGGCTGAGTCCGCAGAGCCCGCAGAGCCCGCAGAGTCAGGAGAGTCCGCAGAGTCCGTGGAGTCCGCAGAGTCAGGAGAGCCCGCAGAGTCAGGAGAGTCCGCAGAGTCAGGAGAGTCAGGAGAGTCCGTGGAGTCCGCAGAGCCCGCGGACTCCCAGCCTACGTCCACCGCGCCACCACCGACTACGAGCGCGCGGGTAACCTTCCGGGAGCAGGCCGGCTCATTGTTGCAGCTCTGCGAGCGCGATCTCACAACCCTGCGCCAGGAACCGGACAACATCGATCTGCTCAACAGCATCTACCGAGGCCTGCGACGCATCGGTTTGCTGGCGAGTGAGCTCGAGCCCGAAGAGGGCGTCGACGATCAGTGGCTCCTCGAGCTGCCGAGCGGCCTCGAACGTCTCCTCGACCCGCTGCGCAAACGCCGGGCCGAGGCGAGCCTCGACCTGATCGCGCTGTTGGCTCGCGGCGTGCGAGCCCTGGGGGGAGCGATCGCCGGCAAGGCCGCCACCGCCGGGAGTGGTGAGCCCGACGCCTCCTCGACCCTCGCCGAGTTGGAGATCGCGGCGACCGCCCTGCAGCGGGAGCGAGCCGAGGCGATTCGACCCAAGGCGACGCCAGGCGTCCCGGCCCCAGCGGTCAAGGCGCGCGTCCTTCGGGTCGACGTCAAGAAGGTCGACGACCTGATGAACTTGGTCGGCGAATATGTGATCGGCAGCAGTCGGCTCGAGCAACAAATCGCCAATCTCTCCAACAGCCAGGGGCAGCTACAGGATCTGCTCGAGCTCGGCCGTCAACAAACCTCGCCGGTCACCGCCACCGACCTGGCCTCTCGGCTGGTGACCCAGATCCGCCAGAAGGCCGCCCAGATGAGCGGTAGGCAGCTGGCCTACGCGCCCCTCACCGCCGGGGTCTCGCCTGGCCGGACGGAGGGTATACTAGAGTACGCGTCCTCCGGATTGGCCGCTGCCTGGCAGGAGATGAGCGAGCTGGTCGCGGATCACGGCCGCCTACTCGAGGAGGTCATCGAGTCTCGCGAGGAGCTCGATCAAGTCTTCAGTCAGCTGCAGGAGGGGTTGCTACGGGTGCGGATGATGCCGGTGGCGACCGTCTTCCAGAAGTTCCCACGCATCGTCCGGGATCTACGGCGCAACCTCAACAAGGCCATCCGCCTGATCATCACCGGCGACGAGACCGAGGTCGATAAGAGCATCGTCGAGGTGTTGAGCGACCCGTTGCTGCACATCATCCGCAACTCGGCGGACCACGGCATCGAGTCAGCGGAAGAGCGAGTCGCCCTCGGTAAGCCGGAGACCGGGACCATCCACCTCTCGGCCACGCAGGAGGGCAACCAGATCGTGGTCGCGGTCGCCGATGATGGCCGCGGCTTGGACGCCTCGGCGCTCAAGGCGCGGGCGGTTGAGCTCGATCTGCTCGACGGGGGGCAGGCGGCGCGCATGAGCGATCGCGAGGCCTACGCCTTGATCTTCCACGCCGGCTTTTCCACCGCCCGCGTGGTGACAGAGTTCTCAGGCCGCGGGGTTGGCATGGACGTGGTCAAGGAGAACCTCTCGCGCATCAAGGGCACCATTTCGATCGAATCGAAGCTCGGTCAGGGCACCACGGTCTCCCTGCGCCTGCCGCTCACCCTGGCCATCGTCAATGCCCTGTTGGTGGAGGTCAAAGGCCACTGCTTTGCCATCCCGCTCGCCAACGTCACCGAGACGATCATGCTGCCGGATGACGCCGTGCGCCCGGCGGGTCAGAAGGAGATCTTCGAGCTGCGGGGTCACATGGAGTCCCTGGTGAGGCTCGATGAGTTCCTGCAACTGCCCCAATGGTCGAGGGCAGCGCCGAGCGCCCAGCGGCTGCGACACGAGAGGAAGCAGGAGCGGCCGGTGGTGCTGGTGGAGTCCCTCGAAAAAAGGGTTGGCCTGTTGGTCGATGAGGTGCGGGCACGCAAGGAGATCGTCATCAAGCCGCTCGGTGATTTTATGGAGGCGATCAGTTGTCTCGCCGGCGCCACCATCCTCGGCGACGGACGCGTCGTGCCGATCCTGGACGTCGCTCAAATCGTGCAGGAGGTCGTCGGCGGCATCACCACCGGCGATTTGAAGGCCGGACTCGTCTCCGCCTGAAATCGAGTCGAGCGACCAACGATGCCCCGCAAGATACGCGCCCTGGTGGTTGATGATTCGGCGTTCATGCGTACGAACATCAAGAAGTTCCTGGAAGCCTCCGGGACCATCGAGGTGGTCGGTCTGGCCCGCAACGGCCGGCAGGCGATCGAGCAGACCGTTCGACTCGAGCCGGACGTGATCACCATGGACGTCGAGATGCCGGAGATGGACGGCATCGAGGCGGTGCGGCGCATCATGCGGGAGTGCCCGACCCCCATCCTGATGGTCAGCTCCTATACCGACGACGGCGCGGAGACGACCCTGCGGGCCCTGGAGGCGGGCGCGGTCGACTATCTCCCCAAGCCCGGCGGGGCCGTGACCACCGTGGTCGGTGAGATCGCCGACCAGTTGGCCGCCAAGACGATGCAGGCGGCCCAGGCGAACGCCCGGGCGTTTCGTAGGCTGAGTCGTTCGGTGCGGCCGGTGACCCGCAGCCTGCCGACCGACGTGGCGTTGCGACGGGTGATCTGCATGGGCGTCTCCACCGGGGGACCCGCGACCCTGCGAACCCTGCTCGCCATGCTGCCAGGGGACATACCGGCCGGCCTGGTGATCGCGCAGCACATGCCCGCCGCGCACACCAGGCGCTTTGCCAAAAACCTCGACGACCGTTGCGAGCTCACCGTCAGGGAGGCGGCCGCCGGCGATCGGGTGAGGCCCGCCCTGGCGTTGTTGGCACCGGGGGGTTACGACACCCTGCTGGGAACCGGCGGCAAGGTGCGTCTGAGCACCACGACCGAAGACGCGACCATTTGCCCATCGGCCGACAGCTTGATGGAATCGGCCGCCGTAACCTTTGGGGCCAAGACCATCGGCGTGGTCCTCAGCGGCATGGGGGAAGATGGCGCCCGCGGCATCGAGGCGATTAAGCGCGCCGGGGGCTGGGTCATCGCCCAGGACGAGTCGACCAGCGTGGTCTACGGCATGCCACGCGCGGCGTTCTTGACCGGTTGTGTGGATGAGGTGTTGCCCCTGGGGTCGATCGCGGAGGCGATTTTAGCGCAGCTCTGATTCACCGCCAGCGTGGATCAACGGATGAGAACCATGACCAACCCAGAGAATCCCAACGGGGCGTCAGACGTTTCGGTGAACGAGGCGGCCGAGCGCGTCGCTTACGGTGAGGAGGTCGAGAAGCTCGACTTCTACCTCGGCAAGGTCGGCGCCCTGGTGCCGATGATCGCCTTTGTGATTGGCGCC
>JAUUZB010000540.1 GCA_030590185.1 Deltaproteobacteria bacterium | reverse complement strand
CCAAGGGGCCCGGCGCCATGATGACCGCATTTGTGAATCTGTCGCCGGTGCAGCGCGAGGCGGTACGCAAGCTCGGGTTTACGCCACACGATTGGGACAAGAAGATTCAGGCGTTTACCGGCGGGCGGGACGCCTGAGGGGCGCCTGAATCGGACCTTCGCGTCTCGTTTGGGGCCAGGCGACCGGATCGAGATCGTCGCCGAGGTCAGCTAGCTGGCCTGCGCCCTACTCGAAGCTGATGTCGCTCGCCTGGAAGTTGAAGCTCCAGGTGTAGCGCAGCTCCACCGGACCGACCTCGGCCGGGAAACGGCTGGCACGCAGGGCCGGCACCAGGCAGTCGGCGAGGTCCCGGGCGCCCCACTTGGCGTCGCGGACCACGTCGGCGGCGAGCACCCGGCCGTTGGCGTCGATGGCCACGCCCACGGTGACGCGGTCCGAGGCTTCGTTGTGGCCAGCGAGGGGCTGGCCGTAACACTCGGAGACCCGGTCGGTGAGGCGGGCGAAGATGCTCGCCAGGCGGCGGGAGCTGCGGGCGTCGCGGATCTGGAGGCGGGGGGCGCGGCTGCCGGCGTAGACGCTCGGATAAACGATTTGGCCGCCATCGCTGGCCAGGGCACCGATCCCCAGGGTCTCGGTCCGGCCGGCCCGGCGGGTCTCGAGGGTGGACTCTTCACCCGAGCGGCGGTGAGCGAGCCCGGCGGCGGCGCGGTCCACGGCGGCGTCGAGGCTGCCGGAGCGCAGGGCCTGGTTGGAGGAGGCGGCGTTGAGCGCCGCGAGCAGGCCGACGGTGCCGAGGTCTACGGCGGTCGTCTCGCGCTCGACGAGATTCGCAGGCACGCTGGCCAGCGCCGGCCCGGCCGCCCGGCCGCGGCGGAGGGTGCCCCCGGCGCCGGCGCCGCGGGTCCGGGGGGGGCCCCGGCCGGTGCGGGACATGGCCTCTTCCTCTTCTTCTAATGTTGGCTCGTGTCACCACCGGAAGTGGGCTGGGGAACCGGACAGGTTTGCGTCATCTCGTAGGGGAGGACCCGCGAGCGCTCTCCCGGTCTCAAAAAAAGCCGGTTCGGGCCGAATCTGATTCAACCCTGTGGAATCCGTAGATTTTCGAGACTGGGGAAGTCTGGAACGGGGCTTTACAGGAGGTCCTTTAGTAACTATCTAAGGAGTTACTAAAACGGATTCTCCGCCACACCAGAGAGGCGATCATGATGGAAGAGAGCATCGGAACCAACGCAGGCATGGTTTGGGACTACCTCAGCGGCAACCGGGCTGCGGTCACGCCCTCGGCGCTCGCCAAGGCGCTCAAGCTCAAGGGGGCCGAGGTGGACCGCGCCCTCGGTTGGCTGGCCCGGGAGGGCAAGCTCGATTTTGACACGGGCAAGCGGAATTCGGTCAAGGTGGCGTTGCGGAACTAGGGATTGGGGCTAGGCTCCCCTCACGCAAACCGCTCATAGATCGCCAGCCGCCGGCGCTTGGCAAAGCCGATCACCTTTTCCACTAGCCCCGGGGCGAGTCGGTTGGCGATCCAGCCCACGGTGCCGATGGGGGTCATGATGACCTGGCGCTTGCGGCGCTCCATCTGATCCAGGATCGCCTCGGCCACCTGGGCCTGGGTGTGGTGGGCGGGTCGATCCGGGAGGACCTTGCTGCCGTCGGCGGCCAAAATGCGCTTTTCCGGGTCGTGCTCGGTGAAACCGAGATAGGTGACGCCGACGTGGATCTCCGGCAGCTCCAGCCGCAACGACGTCGCGAGGCCCACCCGGGCGCCCTTGCTCGCGCAGTAGGTCGAGGCATTCGGCAGGCCGAATAGACCGGCGATGCTCGACACGAAGATGACGTGACCGCGGGCCGCCTCGAGATATTCGATGGCGGCCCGGGTGAGGTAGACCGAGCCCAAGAGGTTGGTGTTGATCACCTCACCGCAAACACTCGGGGCGAGGTCCCGGAACTCACCGCGCATGGAGATGCCGGCGTTGTTCACCAGGATGTCGAGGCGGCCGAATGTGTCGACCGCGGTGCGCACCATGCGCTCGGCGTCTTTCCATTCACCGATGTCACCGGCCACCGCCTCGACCTCGCCGCCGAGGGCCACCAGCTCCTGTCTCGAGCGCTCGAGGCGATCCTTGCCGCGGGCGGTGATCACCACCTTGGCGCCGCGCTCCACCAGGGCCCGGGCCGTGGCCAGACCGACCCCACGGCTGGCGCCGCTCACCAACGCTACCTTGTTTGCGAAGTAATCCACTTTGTTGCTCCTCAATCTCATTGGAGGTGACCGTAGGCGCGCAGGCCGCGAATGGAGTCGGCGATGGCGGTGTCGATGGGCGTCGACTCCAACCCGAGCTCCCGCTTGGCCTTGCGATTAGAGTAGTAGGCATCGAGGCAGGAGAGCCGCGCCACATCGAGGCTCAGGGCGGGGGGCTTGCGCCGCAGCTTGCCCACCAAGCTGCCAGCGGCGCCGCCGGCGAGCACCACGGCCTCCGGCAAGACAAAGCGGGGCGCCCGACTGCCGGCCAGGCGCGCCACCCGAGAGAAGAAATCTTTGTAGCTGAGATTCTCACCAGCGGCGATGTAGGTCTCGCCGCAACGACCCTCACGCAGGGCGGTGACCATGGCCCGGGCCACGTCCCGGGCGTGCACGAAGTTGCGCCCGCCGCCGGGGGTAAACGGCAGCGGCCGGTTGACGAACTGCCGGACCAGCTCGCCGGAGCTCGGCCGGGAGTCGAAGTAGCCGAGCATGAAGGTCGGCACCACGATCACCGCATCGAGACCGCGGTGCTCGACGTACTCGCGCACCAGCCGGGTCGCCTCGTGCTTCGACTCCATGTAGGCGTTGCCCCGGTGGGCCTCGGGGAAGCCGCCGGTCTCGTCGCCTGGCTGTTGGCGGGGGCCGAACTGGAAAGAGCTCGCCGAGCCAACGAAGACCAGGCGCCCGATCTTCTCGGCCAGGCAGAGGTCGAGCAGCCGGCGGGTACAGTCGACGTTGATCCGCCAAAGCAGGCCCGGGTCAGCCCAGATGCTGGCGATGGCCGCGCAGTGGAAGACGTGGCGACAACCGGAGACCGCTTTTTCGAGATCGCGATCGCTGGTCAGGTCGCCGATGTGGCGATCGATGTCGAGGCCGTCGAGGGTGGTGGCGGGGCTCTCGGCCTGGATCAACGCCCGCACGCCATAGCCGGCCTCGAGCAGCTCCCGCACCAGGTAGCTCCCCAACAGTCCGTCCGCCCCGGTGACCAATACCTGGCTCGTCATCACTCCTCCTATCCGCCCCAGACGGGCGTCATTCCTCGTTCGAAAAAGATCTTCGCGATCCGTTGGCGTTGCGCCTCACCGAGCTCCCCGTTCGGGGTGAAGGTCGACCTGCGGCCGAGACGCTCGTACTTGCCGCGGGCCCAGCCGTGGAATGGCATGAGGTTGACTTCGCCGGTGTAGGCGTGGTCCGCGAGCCAGGTGGCGATGTTCGCCATGGTGGTGGGGTCGGCGTTGAAGCCCGGGATCACCGGCACCCGCGGAGTGACACCCCCGGCGCCGACCCGCTCCAAGAGCGCCGCGAGGTTGGCGAGGATCCGCTCGTTGCCCGCGCCGGTGGCCCTGGCGTGGGTGTCGGTGTCGGTGTGCTTGAGGTCGAACAAAAACAGGTCGGTCCGCTCAACGAGCTCCCCGAGGAGATCCGGTCCGAACACCCCGCAGGTCTCGATGGCGGTGTGCACACCGTCGGCCCGCAGGCGCTCGAGCAGGGCGAGCAAAAAACGCCGCTGGAAGGTGGGTTCACCGCCGGTCACCGTCACCCCGCCACCGGAGCCCTCGAAGAACGGCCGATCGCGGGCGACCTGTTCGCTGAGCTCGTCGACCGTGACCTCGTAGCCGATCAGCTCCCGGGCCGAGTGGGCGCAAGCCGACACGCAGGTGCCACAGCCCACGCAGGCGGCCGTGTCACGCTCCCCCGGCGCGCTCAACGCGCCATGGGGACAGGCCTCGACGCAGCTGTTGCAGCCCTCGCAGCGATCGCTCCACCAGCTGATCTCCGGTGTCCCGTGTTGCGACTCCGGGTTGTGGCACCAGTCACAGTGCAGCGGGCAACCCGTGAGAAAGATGCAGGTGCGGATCCCGGGCCCGTCGTAGAGGGCATAGGATTGGATATCGTAAATGATCCCCCGCACGACGGTCTCCCCTAGCGGTGCTCGGTGCGTGAGACGATCTCGTCCTGGATCTCCCGGCCGAGGTCGACGAAGTAGGTGCTGTAACCGCCCACCTTAATAATGAGATCCCGGTAGTCCTCCGGCCGCTCCTGGGCGGCGCGCAGCATCTCGCCGCTGACCACGGTCGGCTGAAGCTGGGCGCCACCGAGCTGGAAGTAGGTACGCAACAACGCGGCCCACTTGGCGCGGGCCGCCGGGGTCTCGCCAACCCCGGTCGGGTGCAGCTTGAGATTGATGGCGCAGCCGAGGGT
>JAUUZB010000407.1 GCA_030590185.1 Deltaproteobacteria bacterium | reverse complement strand
TGACCTGCAACGCGACCTGCGACGGGTTCGACGAGTCGGGTTGCCGCGAGTGCATCGACTGCCGCGACTGCGGCAACCAGGCCTGCAACGACTACCAGTGCGGGAGCTGCGTGGATGACTCCGACTGCTGCGCGCCGTGGTTCTGCTTCGCGGGAGTTTGCTACGAGCCACAGACCTGACCGACACGAGTCCGGCACAGGACCCCGGGGCGATCAGCCCTCGCGCATTCGCGCTTGCCGCACGCGGGCCAGGGCGGTGCGGGCGTCATCGTCCCGGGGGTTGCGCCGCACGCACAGGCTGAAGGCCTTGTAGGCCGACTCCGACTCCCCCTGCCGCTCATAGATCAGACCGAGGAAGAAATGGGCGTCCAGGTTCGCCGGCTCGATCGCCATTGCCCTCTGCAGGTGATTGAGGGCCAGGGCGTGGTTCTTGCTCGGCTCAACCAAGAACATGGCGTAGCCGAAACAGGCCAGGGCGGTGGCGTTTTCAGATTCGCAGTTGACGGCGAAGCGAAAGTGCTCCAGCGCCTTGTTGGGCTTGTCGATACTGAGCAGCTTCTTGCCGTTGGCGATGTGTTGATCCGCCTCGAATAGATCGGTGCGGATAGTGAACTTCTCTGCGACCTTGGACTTGGCCCGGGTGCGGCGGCTCGCCTCGAGCTTCTCGAGCCGCTCGGCGTAGCGGTCGCGATCGTGGGGGTCCGAGAGGATCCCGAAGGCTCGCGCCAGGATCAGAAATACCTCCTCGACCTGTTCGCCGCGCTCACCGAGGTCACGGTCACCGAGGGCGATCGGGCTACAACGCTGGCTGAGCGTGAGAAAGGCGTCCTTGACCTCGCCGTAGAACGCCTTGCGGCCAACGCCGAGCAGCTCGAAGTAGTCCTGGCTCTTGGCCCGGAGGTAGAGGCTATCGATCTCCTGCTCCTCCTCAGCGCTCAGGGCCTTCCCCTCCGCGGGCGTGGTCTCAACGGCCGGCACGGCCGGCGCACCGTCGGTCGAGGCCTGACTCGGCTCCTCTCGAGCCACCTCCGCCGGATGCGCCACGTAGTCGAGCAACATCAGGGCGTAGACCAACCGCTGGGCGGTATCGAGGTCGACCTTGGAGGAGGCGGCGAGCTCGGGGATCGTCAACGGCTCGTTCAGACACCTGACGACGCGGCTCTCGATGGCGTTGAAGCTCAACCCCCGGTGCCGGTCTCCGAGTCGCCGGCGCGTCTGGAACGGTTGCTCCAGACGATCGCCGAGCCCGGCCGCGACCTGCTCACTCGGCGAAAATGCCGCGACGCCGCGCAGCACCAGATCGGCCGCGCTGCCCTTGAGCAATACCTTGCCATCGACGTCCGGTTCGTTGGCGTCAAAGAGCAAGTCGCCCTCGGTCCAGCGAAAACCATCGAGGACGATCGCCCCGATGCAACGGCGCATGGCGGTAAACAACTGGTACGGAGTGAGCGCCTTGGCCTCGACGAGCACCTCACCGAGGTAGCGATCCGTCGCCACGGCCTCGCTCAATGCCCTGTGCATGACCGACTGATCGATCTCGCCACGGCGCACCAAGACCTGGCCGAGGGCTTCGTGGGCGATGTTGGAGCTGGCGTGGACCGGCGACCCGTCCTTGAGGATGATCTTCTTGTCGAGGTTGTGAAGGGTCAGGTGGATGGTGCCGGTGCGGCGGCCGAGCCAAAGCTCGGACAGGGCGCGCGCAAACGGGAAGGTCGCGAGGTCAACCGTGCTTTGTTTGAGCAGCTCAGAGCTCACGTCGGTCTGGACTCGGCCCCGGGTCCGCCTCGATTATACCATGGATCGCCCCCCGCCGCAGAGGCTGCCGCGGCCCAGGGGCCCAGCCTACGGCTGGTCGACGATGGTGCGGTAGTGAGCCCGCGCCGATCCGATGGCACGGTCGAGGGCCGGTCGGTTGTCGCGGATCTCCGCCGCCGGGATGCCGTCGGTGTAGGTCAGGTTGCGGAGGATCTGCTGGGTCAAATGAACCTCACCCAGCCGATCATCGAGACTGTCGAGGCGCTCGAGGGCCCGGTGAGCCAAGGCACGGGCGCGCGGCTGTTCGGCCAGCCCCGGGCTATCAGCGACCTCCACGTAGATCGCCGCGGTGTGCGCGGCGCTGGGTCGTTGGCGCTGGGCGGCGCGAAACTCCCTGATCTCGGTGGTGGAACAGCCGTCGCTGACCCGGGCGTCGACCTCCTCGAAGAAGAATCGCTCCCAGCGGCTCTCTGCGGCGAAGGGCTGCTCACCGATCTTGCGCCCGGAGACCCGCAGGGCAAACCAACTGGTCTGGTGGATCTGACGCTCGAGCCGGAAACTCAACCGGCCAGCTCCCTGATCGGCCTCCACGGCTCGGGGCTCGCCGTTGTGCACCAACTCGAGGCGGTCGATGATGTCCCTCTGCGGGTCGAAGTCGACCCGTCCAGCGATCATCACGCTGCCAGGGGCATCCAACGTCCGGGTGCCACCGATGCCGGTCCCGTCAATGTCGAAATGTAACATCGGGCCGTTGGTGACGAAGGTTCGACCCGCCTCGATCCCGGCGAGCCAGCTCTCACGGGTGAGCTCACCGTCGACCCGGGTATAGAAGCGCTCGCGCCCCGGCAGCCCATAGAAACCGCACGGGAAATCCGTGCCCGCGGTGGGGGTCAGCTCGACGCCGAGGTTCAACAGGTCGTACCAGACGTCGTAGTAGGGAAGCTCGAACTGCAGCACCTCCAAGAAAGATATCAGCCCCGTGGGACCATCCACCAGCAGCCCATCGCGGGCGTTGCCCAAGCCGTGGTGGGCATAACCGGCGAGTCCCCCCTCGCGCCGGGCGACGCGCCAGAAGCGCTGATTCAGCACGTAGGTGTCGCGCAGATCCAAGGGCAGGTTGGCGCCCAGAATGACGGTGTGGCCCCAAACGTGGCTGCGCGGGTGCTCCTGGCCGGAGATCAATAACGTCGCACCCTCCCGATGAACCGCGGCCTCACCAAAACCGTGTTGGGGGGTGACACCGAACTGTTTTTGAGTTCCCATCTGCAGCAGGTTGGCCACGTGCAAGTCCTCGGCCCGCATCATCTTGCCGATCGCCTCGTCGTCGGTCGGGGTCATCCGCGTGATGTGGAGGTGACCGTCGGCGCCGTACCAGTCGTCCGCTGGCATATCTATCCACCGGGGGGCCTCAACCTCGACCTTCAGCTGCTCGCCGCTGCGTAGGGGGACCTGCCGTTCCGTGCCCGCGCGTTCGTTCCCCACCTACCCCCGCAGCCGGTAGGCGCCGGGCGGCAGCGCCACGGTGACGGGGCCGGCGACGTAAAACTGCTCGGTGCCGGTTGCTGGGTTCACCGGGCTGTGGCGATGGGCCGTGATCTCTTGCAACAGACCGGGGAAGGGCGGGAAGGCGCACTCGAGCGACAGGCGGACGGCGCCCGCGGGAACGTGGGCCTGTTGGTCGGCATCCAGCAGCTCGATCCGGGCCGGGATCGCCAGCCCGCTGCTCGGATCGATGACCGAGAGCTCCAACCGCCCCGACGATTCGCATCCCAGCAGGGACACGGCGACCAGGATGCACGCCGGGAGAAGCGACGCCCAGGGGTACCCAGCCGACCGCGGCGGCGCGCTCAGCGCCGGAGCATCACAGACAGTTGAAACCGATGCTGCTGCTCTGCCAGCCGCAGCTGCGGCCGCTGGTGGTGCAATCGTACTCATAGAGGGTCTCGTTGCTGCAGTAGCGGAGCAGGCTCCCCTCGCAGGCGCCGTAGTAGTCGAGGCCGTCGCAGGGGTCCGCCGGCTCCAGGCAGTTGTAGCCGACGCTGTCGCTCTGCCAGGCACACTCCCAACCGCCGGCTCCGCAGTCGTATTCGCGCAGCTCGCCGTCGGCGCACCAACTGAGGCTGTCGCCGTTGCACTGGCCGGTGTAGGTGACGCCGCCGCAGGGATCGACGGGATCTTCCTCAACCGGACCGCTGAGCAATACGTTGACCTCGTTGCGGATGCTCTGCAGGTCGGCGTAGAGGTTGTCGCCCGGGCAGGCGGTCTGGGCGCTCGGATGGTCACGGTGTCCGATCACGGTGGTGTCGTTAACCGAGAGCCCGTGGCTGAGGGCGAGCTGCTCGATCAGGTGCGCGGCGCCGACCAACATCGCCTCCGGTGGTACCTCGGTGCCCCAATCGTTGCAGCCCTCCTCCTGGAAACAGCCGACAAATGCGATCCCGAGGTTGCCGGTGTTGGCGCCGGCTACGTGGGCTCCCCGGTATGGGGCCGGGCGTCCCTCGTAGACTGCGCCGTCGGCGGTGACGAGGTAGTGATAACCGACGTCACACCAACCGCGGGCGTCGAGGTGGAAGGCTTGGATGGCGCGGACGCGTCTTTCGTAGCTGCCGCCGGACTGGGTCGGCGTCACGGTGTGATGAATCGTCAGTAGATCGCGGGCGCTGTCGAGGCTCGTACACTTGGTGTCACGGGCACCCCAGGCATCACGACTGATCACCCCCGGCGTGCCGCCACCGACCGCGGACAATGCTTGGCTCGTCGTCGGTCCGTCCGCCTCACCCTCGGCCCCACTGAGCAGCGTCACCGCGGCCCAACTCAGGTTGGCGATTAACTCGGCGTCCTCGGCGTGCACCCGGATCTGAACCGCAGTGGCATCGAAGCCGAAATCAACGCGGGCCACGAACAGCGGGTCCTCCCACCAGGTGATCTCCGCCTCCTGCCAGACACCGGGCTCACCCGCGGTCCAACCGCGCGCCTCGAGCCGGGCTCCCCGCTCGAGCTTGAGCTCGTCGAGATCGACCATAAAGCCGGTACGCTGGGCCGGCTCCTCCACCTCGAAGACCGGGGAGAGCAGATAATCGCCGTCGCGCTCGAAATCGGTCTGCAGTGCTTCGCCGGTGATGTGCCGCACGCCATCCTCAGCGAGGTCGCGTTTGCTGGGCCGGTCGCCCGGCTCGGAACAGCCCGCTACACTCAATATCGCGAGTAAGGAGACGCTGGTGAGGAATCGAAGCTCAACTGCACATTTCATTTTGTATCCCGTCACTACGAACCACGTTCGTGTATGAGGAGAGGATCTATTGGGATCTGTTCTCAGTCAATGTGAGCAAGGGTGCGCGGAGGTATCGAGAGGTGCGCAGGGTAGGAGTTTATGATGAAATGTAGGACAACCACTCACCATGGCTGTGGAATTCGCGACCTCAG
>JAUUZB010000559.1 GCA_030590185.1 Deltaproteobacteria bacterium | reverse complement strand
TGTTGGTCATGCAGGAGCCGAGGAAGACGTCGTGGATCTCGGTGCCCTCGAGCTCAGAGAGCAGCTTGACGTCGTCCGGGTCGTTCGGACAGGCGAGGATCGGCTCTTTGATCTCGGATAGATCGATATCGATCACCGCCGCGTACTCGGCGTGCTCGTCCGCCTGCAGGAGCTCCGGCTTGGCCAGCCAGGCCTCGAGGGCGGCCTTGCGGGCCTTCAAGGTATCGACGTCCTCATAGCCCTCCGCGATCATGCGATCGAGCAAGGCGACGTTGGAGCGGGTGAACTTCTCGACCGTCTCCTTGGAGAGCTGGATGCAACCGGCGGCGGCGGAGCGCTCGGCGGCCGCGTCGGTCAGCTCAAAGGCCTGCTCCACCGGCAGGTTCGGCAGCCCCTGCATCTCGAGGATGCGTCCATTGAAGATATTCTTCTTGTTCTTCTTGGGAACGGTGAGCAGCCCTTCCTTGATGGCCCAGTAGGGAATGGCGTTGACCGCGTCGCGCAGGGTGATGCCCGGTCGCATCTCGCCCGAAAAGCGCACCAGCACCGACTCCGGCATGTCCAGGGGCATGAACCCGAGGGCGCCGGCAAAAGCGACCACACCGGAGCCGGCCGGGAAGGAGATACCGATGGGGAAGCGGGTGTGGGAGTCGCCGCCGGTGCCGAGGGTGTCCGGCACCAGCAGGCGGTTGACCCAGCTGTGACAAACGCCATCGCCGGGCCGCAGGGGCACGCCCTTGCGCTCGGCGATGAAGCCGGGGAGGTTCTGGTACATCTTGACGTCCGCCGGTTTCGGGTAGGCGGCGGTGTGACAGAAGGACTGCATGAACAGCGGTGCCTGGAATTTGAGGCAGGCCAGCTCCTTGAGCTCATCCGCGGTCATCGGGCCAGTGGTGTCCTGGGAGAGGACGGTGGCCATCTTCGGCTCGCAGGCGGAGCCCGGTAGCACGCCCGGCAGACCAACGGCTTTGCCGACGATCTTCTGGGCCAGGCTGTAGCCCTGGTTTGGCTTTGGCGCCGGGTTCTGGGCGTTGGCGAAGACGTCGGTCTCGCCCATGCCGAGGGCGGCGCGCGCCCGGGCGGTGAGCGCCCGGCCAATGATCAGGGGGATCCGGCCACCGGCGCGAAACTCGTCGCGCAGGGTGCTCGGCGCCAGGTCGAACTCCGTGAGCAGATCGCCGCCGGCGTTGGTGATGGTGCCCTTGGCGGTGTTGATGGTGACCAGCTCGCCGCTGTTGAGCTTGGTGACGTCCGCCTTGATGGGCAGCCCGCCCGAGTCCTGCGTGGTGTTGAAGAAGATCGGAGCGATGGCGCCGCCGATGATGACGCCGCCGCGACGCTTGTTCGGCACCGCCGGGATATCCTCACCGATGTACCACAGGACGCTGTTGCAGGCCGACTTGCGCGAGGAGCCGGTGCCGACCACGTCGCCCACAAAGGCGATCCGATCGCCGGCGGCGCGCCAGTCACCGAGCGTCTCGATGCCGCCCGGGAAGCGAGTCTTGCCCATGGAGAGGGCATGCATGGGGATGTCCGGCCGGCTCGAGGCGTCGCTGGCGGGGGACAGGTCGTCGGTGTTGGTCTCCCCTTCGACCTTGAACACCTTGACCTCGATCGACTCCGGGAGCTCTGGCCGGCGGGTGAACCACTCGGCGTTGGCCCAGGACTCGAGGACGCGCTTGGCCGCGGCGTTGTTGGCGGCCAGCATCTCGACCTCGTCAAAGGCGTCGTAGACCAGGATCGTCCGGGACAGGGCCTCGACCGCTGCCTCCGCGAGATCGGCGGTGCCGAGGGCGTTGATCAGATGCTCGACGTTGAAACCGCCGAGCATGGTGCCCAGGATCTCGATCGCCTGCTTTTTGTCGATCAACGGCGAGCTCTTGGCGCCCGCCAGGATCTCGCCCAGGAAGCCGGCCTTCACCTTGGCGGACGGATCGACGCCGGGCGCCACCCGCTCACGGAGCAGCTCGAGCAGGAGGTCCCCTTCGCCGCTGGGCGGCGCGAGCAACAGCTCACACAGGGCGGCGGTCTGCTCCGGATCGATGGGTAGCGGCGGGAGGCCCTCGGCTTCTCGCTCGGCGACGTGGGCTTTGTAGGCTTCGATCATCGTATGCTCTTTTGCTGCTTGAGGGGGGCTTGGGGCGAGGATCTTCTAGTCCTGCCGGACCGGCAAGACAAGACTGGGCGCGGGCGCGCCCAGGAACGCAGCGGTGCTGAGAGCGGTTGCCGACGGCGGCCGGCTCAGGCTGGGTACTTGCCGGTGATGTAGTCGACCAGCTGTTTGATCTCGAGTTGGTGGTTGCGAGATTCCCAGTGCGTCAAGTCACCGCTGGAGATGATCCCGACCACCTTGCCGTCGTCGACCACCGGCAGGTGGCGACAACGCTTGGAGTCCACCAGGGACATGGCATCGGCGACCGTGGCCTCGGGATGAATGGCCACCACCTCGCGGGTCATCACCTCGGAGACGAGGGTCTCGGTCGGCGAGCGTTTGGCAGCCACCACGCGGCTGAGCACGTCGCGCTCGGTGATGATTCCCACCGGCAGCTCGTTGGCGATCACCAGCAGGGAACCCACGCTCCGGGTGTCCATCTCGGTGACCGCTTCCATGATCGGAACATCGGGCGCGATGCTGTAGACGTTGTTGCCCTTGACGGCCAGGACTTCCTTGATTTGCTCTTTCATGCTTCCTCCCGGCGGTACGACCGCACAGACAGCTCCCCGCGCCCGGTAACTTAAGTCGGGTTACGGGGGTGGCAAGCTCGTCGGCGGCGTTGTCAAACGGCCGGAGGCCGGGTGCAGAACTGGGTGACCGCGTCGTACAGGACCCGCAGCCCCCACTCGAAGCCGGGGATGTGGATGCGCTCGTCGTGGGCGTGGATCAGGTCGGTGAACCGGATCTGATCCTCCCGGGGGAAGCGGACCGGACAGAAGCCGAAGCAGTGCGGCACCAGGCGGCCAAAGTAGTGGGCGTCGGTGAAGCCGGGGGTCAGGTAGGGGATCGGGATGCCCTCTGGATCGTGTTGGCGCAGGGTCGAGGTCAGGATGTCGAGGAGCGGATGGTCGCCCGGGTTCTCGCGGCCGCGGTGCTCCTCGAGGATCTCGATCTCGATCCCCTCACCGATGACGGCGCGCAGCTCTCGGACCAGATCCTGGCCGGTCTGGCCCGGGATCAGGCGACCATCGAGCTCGGCGACCGCGGAGCTCGGAATGACGTTCACCTTGGCGCCGGCTTTGACGATCGTGGGGCTGACCGTGTTGGAGAGGTTTGCCGCCAACGGCCCCGCGGTCTCCGGGTCGAGGACGCGGTCCAGCAGGAGGTTGCCGAGCCTGGGGTTCAACACCCGGGGGAGCACCAGGGAGGCCGGGAAACCCTGGGCTTTCGCGATCTCTCGGATCCAGCGCTCCACCGTTGGGATCGGGTGCACGGGTAGGCGCGTGCGGCCGAGGAGCTCGAGGGCGCGGGCGAGGCGCACCACCGCGTTCTCGGCGTGGGGGACGGAACCATGGCCGGGACGTCCACGGGCGGTGAGGCGGATGGGGCAGCGCCCCTTTTCCGCGACTTGAATGAAGTAGAAACGTTGGCCGCGCAGGTCGTGGGAAAAGGCGCCGACCTCGCCGAGCATGCACTCGGCGCGCACCTCGTCCGGGTGCTGCTCGACCAGAAAACGACTGCCGCATCGGCAACCGGTCTCCTCATCCGCCACGGCGGCGAAGAGGATGTCCCGGCCGAGGGGCGTGCCCGCCCGGGCTAGCTGACGCACGATGGTCAGACACATCGCGACCATTTGCTTCATGTCGACGGCGCCGCGACCGTAGAGGTAGTCGCCGTCGATTTCGGCGGCAAAAGGCGGGTGCTTCCAATGCTCTGGCTCGACCGGCACCACATCGAGGTGACCGGAGAGCAGGAGCGGGCCGCCTGCGGAACCGTCGCCGGGGAGACGGACCAGGACGTTGGGTCGACCCTCACAGGTGAGGATTTGGGGCTCGAGCCCCGCGTCGCGTAGGCGCTCGACGACGAAATCCGCCGCCGGGCCTTCGTTGCCGGGCGGGTTGACCGTTTCAAAACGCAACAGGTGGCGGAAATCTTCTAGGGCTTCGTCGTTGATCGCTCGCCAGTCCATGGGTGGATCAAGATCACAATCGAGGGCGGCGCAAGGGCGCGGTTCTTTCGAGTCGGGTCATCAGGCGAACGAGCGGGGGGGGCGTTGCTCCTGCCTCGAGCTCCGGGTTTTCTCCCCGGCGCAAGCACCATAAGCTACCGACCGTGCGAGTCGAGTTGGCATACGGCCGCGGCCGGCTATCGGTGGAGCTGCCCGGGATGGCGCAGGTGGAGGTCATCGAACCGCGATTCGTGCCAGCGCTCTCGG
>JAUUZB010000057.1 GCA_030590185.1 Deltaproteobacteria bacterium | reverse complement strand
GCCAGGAGCCCACCCTCCAGCACCGCGCCGTACGGCAGATCGGTGAACTGACTGTCGGCCGCGGCCGCTAGCAGCCCGACCCCCACACCCGCGGAGGCGCCACCCATGACCTGCGCCTCGGTCACTGCGTCGCCACGCGCCAACCAGGGTATCAGGCTGCCGGCCCAAGCCCCGACACCGGCGCTGGTGCCGATCAACACAAAATCCTGGTCGGTATAGTCAGTGTAGGGAGCAACCGCCAGCCCGACGAGTGTCCCGCTGAGCGCGCCGACACTAGCGCCGCGGATCAAATCGCCATCCCGGCTAGCCGAATCTACGGCCGCCAGGCCGAGACCGGCGAGGGCGCCGAGGCCTGAGCCCAACGCCATCTCCCCGAGGTCGGCGTATTCGTGCGGTCGAATCTGCGTGAGCACCATGCCGAGCAGGGCGCCGGAGCCCGCGCCGAGCAGCACGCCGCCAGCGATGGCCTCCTGTTCTGGATAGGCGCCCGTTGGCCAGTGGGAAAACCCGAGGCCGGCCAGGGCGGTCTCGGCGCTCAAGGCGGCGATCAGCGCCAAATCCTCATCGGTATACTCGGTGTAGGGCGCCAGCCACTCGCCGAGCCCAAAGGCCAGCAATCCGGCGCCGGTCATCAAGCCGAAGCGCAGCCTGCGGTCCTCACCGGCGAGCATCAAGCCGAGGCCGCCACCCAAGGCGCTGCCGGCCAGATCGGCCACCGCGATCTCGCCGACGTCGCCGAGATCGTAGTTCCCGCGCTTGATCAGCAAACGGCTAGCGAGGGCGCCGACGCTTGCCCCAAGCATCACGCCACCGATCACCTCGTCCTGGGGAACGTCACGGCCGGTTTCCTCACGCCACAGGAACGGAATGGTCCAGCCGTGCCAGGCACCGACCAGGCCGCCGAGGCCGAGGTGGAGCTTGGTATCGTACCCATAAGAGCTCTGGCGCTCGGAGAGGAATGCCGCACCGTACCCGACCACGGCGCCGGCCTGCATCAACGCCACGGTGGCGCGCGGATCGAGGTCGGGGGAGACCAAGCCCAGGCCCGCACCCATGGCCATGCCGCCGAGGGCGGTCAGGTCGATCTTGAGTGTTTTTTGCCAGCTGACCTCCGCGAACTGGGAGACCGCGCCCGCGGCCAACAAGCCGGTCATCATGCCGACCATGCCGGCGCCGAACTGTTGCGTGTCTGGCAGCGCGCGATCGAGATCGTTCCAGTAGATTGGAGTCATAGCGCCGAGCACCGCGCCGAGGGTGGCGCTCGATGCGCCAAGCACGATGTCGCCGGTGTCGTAGCGCAGATGGGGCGCGAGAAAAGACATGCCGATGGCGCCGCCGGCTGCCCCGGCAGCCAGCAGCGGCGAGAAGAGGGCGTTGTCGGCGTCGGGGATCATCAGGGCGGTGCCACCGATGCCAAAGGCCATGGCCGACATGGTGACCCCGGTCATGGCGGTCTCCCCGGGGGTCAGATCCACGAGCTGACTGGTGGCGAGGCCGGCGTAGAAGCCGAGGGTCGATCCGAGCATCAACCCACCAGCAAAGGCCTCTGGGCTGCTGCTGCCCGGCACGTTCGGGATGGTCATCACCTCCATCAGGCGAGCCGGGAGGTAGGCGCCCACCACGCCACCGGTGGTGGCCATCATGGCGACCAGGGCGGCGTCGTGCTCCCCCCACTCGAGCTGCGGGCCGAGCCAACCGAGCAGGCCGGCACCAACGATGGCGCCCCCCTCGAGCATGCCGTAGGTGGCGCGACCATGGAACGCCGGCTCGCTCATGCCGAGGCCCGCGCCGGTCATGGCGCCGGTGGCGAGGCCGATACCTGCCCAGCCGGCGGTCTCGTAGTCGAAGTCGGTCACCGCGTTGAGCACCAGGCCGGTGGACAGGCCGACCGCCTGCCCGAGAAAAATCCCACCCAGCACGTCGAGGCCGTTGGCTTCGTCGGTGAAGATGGGGGGCGCAAAGGCGCCGAGAAAGGCGCCGGTGGCGGCGCTGATGCTGAGACCGAAGATGCCGTTGCCATCGAGCTTGATGCGCGGACTCAGGGCGTACATGGGAATCGATCCAGCCAAACCGCCGAGCACCATGGCGTCGCCGACATCGGCGTTGCCGCTGCCACCGCCGAGCCCGGCGAGCTGCGCGAAGCCGACCAGGCCCATGCCCCAGCTCGCCGCTACCAAATTCGTGAGCAGCACGTCGGCCGGCGTGAATTTGGCGTACTTCATGGTCGACGCGGCCACCGCCACGCCCGCGGCCTCGAAGGCCATCGCCGACCACAGGCCCGCCTGGCCGTTGAGCTCGTTGTCGAAGCGAGCGAACCGCGACAGGGAGTAGCCCCCGAGGGTGGCCCAGGTGGTCATAGTCGCGAAGTAGCCGGCCTCTCCCAGGGAGACGTCGTGACCCTCCGGGAGGGTGAGCAGAAAGGCCGTGGCGCCGCCGACCAGGGCGCCACCGATGCCGAGCAGCACCTGTTGTTCCGGCGACTCGTCCCCAGCGGCCCTGGTCGGAAACCAGAACAACATGGCGCCAGCGCCAGCGGCGGCGGCGACCAACGGGTATCGACCCCAGTCATCCCAGAGCGGGTAGTCCGCTGGGGCGATGGCGTGCAGGGCGTTGCGAGCCGCGACCCGGATCTCGGAGGACTCATCGTCGGTCAAACCCTCCAGCTGAGGAATGTCCTGTTCTGAGCCACGGGCGCCGAGATCCTCGATGCTCTCCAGGCGCATCGACTCGGCGAGCTCCGGGTCGGCCGCCAGGATGCGCAGCTGCGCGATTGGCGCCGGGGCTGGCAGGGCGAGCAGCTGCTCATAGGCCTGGTCGCCTAGCCAGTGATCCGGGTAGGTCCGGACGATGCGGGCCAGGGCCGGGGCCAGGGTAGGATCCGCGACCTCGGTGAGCGCCGTGAGGGAGGCGGAGAGGAGGTCCACGTTGTCGAGGTCCCCGAGCTGGGCCGCGACCTGGGCGAGGAGCGCGGGCTCGGATCTGCCTTCGGCCTGGCCGAGGAGAAAGAGCCGCAGGTCTGGATCGCGTTCCCTGGCGAGCCCCTGGGCCAGCAACGTCGCGGGCTCGGTGCTGGCGCGATCGAGCAACAGCCGGTAGACGATCTCGCGTTGCGGGAGCGCCTCGGAGAGCAACAGCTCGGTGAGGTGGGGCACGACCCGCTCGTCTGGCACCAGGGCGAGCAGCGGCTCGCTGGCCCGCCAGTTCCGGGGAGTGGCGTCCGGTTGGAGCAGGGCCAGCAACGCAGCGGTCAAGCGCTCCTCCGCGAGGCCGTGCAGGGTCAACAACGCCGCCTCCTGATCGTTCGGGGACAACCCGGCAAAGACCTCCGGCACCAGCTTGGGCAGCAAGACCTCGAGGCGGACGGCGGCCTCGGTCCCCTGGAGTTGGGCGAGGGCGCCCGGATCCGGCAACACCACGTAGGCACGCACCTGCGGCCAGAGGGCCAGCGCCCCCTGGCGCTCGCGCACCAAAAATGCGGCCAGGCTCATGGGATAGCCGCTCAGGCGTCCAATCTCCGGCTCGATCGCCTCACACAACGGCCCGGTCTCCTGACCACGCAGGCTGGTGGCGATCTCCTTGAGCACACCGGCCTCGAACTCGTGGCTGAGCTGACCAACCAGGACCGCGGTGACCTCCCGGTCGTGGTGGGCCCCGAGGGCGCGGGCGATGCGCAGTCGCGTCAGGGCGGCCTGCCGCTCACCGATCACGGCGAAGAGGAAGGGTAGGTCTTCGGGTAGGGGGAGCTCGGCTAGCCGGTCGAGCACCACCTGGCGGGCCGCCTCCCGTCCATGGCGTGCGGCATAAAGCAACAGGGCGCGGGTGGTGGGTGGTTCCGGTACGTGGGCCAGCAGCGCGATCGCAGCCAGGGTGCCGGAGTCACTGGGGTCCGCCAGGATCGACCGCGCCGCCCGCACCCGACGCCAATCGAGCGGCACGCCGTGGGAGGGCTGCGGCTCGCCGCTCTGGGCGATCCAGGCGCTGAGCCGACCGAGCGCCTCGGGGCCGCGCATCCTGATGAGGGCGGCATCGATCACCTCGACCTCGGCTGGAGAGACCGTCTCACGACGCACCCGCAACAGCTTGCCAGCCGTGGGGGTGGCAAAGGCACCAAGGGCGGCCAGGGCCGCCACCCTTATTTGACGTTGCTCAGCGAAGCTGGCCGCGCCCAGTGCCTCGATTCGCGCCACGAGATCATCGGAACGCCGGGGCCAGTCGAGCTGGGCCAGGGCCGTGGCCGCCAGGGAGCGTTGGTCTGCGTCGTCGGCGTGGCGCAGGATGCGACGCAGGGGCTCATCGAAGATGCGGTGCCCCGAGCGCTGCGCCTGAGAGATGGCCGCCGTCGCGGTTTGCAGATCAGCGGAGGCGAGGCTGTTGAGGATCCGCAGCAATGCCAGCTCCGCGGCGGAGATCTCCTTTGGGGCTTCATCCCGCGGGCTCGGCTCCGTCGAGGTCGCCGACGTTGCGGTGGATCCCGGCACCGCGTCCAACGACATGGGGGAGCGTGGCCGTAGGTCCTCCGGGGTGACAATCTCGTCGCCAGCGTGTGGGTCAGCGCCGTCGGTTGCCTGCGCGAGCCGCCGGTCGTGGGCGGCGGCGCCCAGGGGGTCGCGCAGGCGCGGCGCTGTGGACGGCTCCAAGGGACCGATCCAGGCCGGCAGGCCGAGCAGGAGCGCCAGTGGCGCGAGCAGCGTGGGCGGCATCCTACCGGTCCCCCTTCATCCGCAACAGCCTCCCGTGCCGGCGGCAGGCCTCGGGGATCCGAAGCGCGCCAACCGATGTGGTCATACCATTTGTGCCTGACCGGAGCGACCGCGTTCAAAGTGACTCGGCCACACCGACGCGATAGGGAGGAGCCGAGGTGACCGCCATGCCAGCCAACATCACGATTGAGAAGCCGGAACCGGGCAAGCTCGTCGAGCTCGGCGTCGAGTCCTGGCCGATCTGGACCAAGGAGCCCTCAACCTTTGACTGGCACTACGACGAGCAGGAGATCTGCTACCTCCTGGAGGGTGAGGTGGAGGTTACCACCGCTGAGGGCACGGTCAGCTTTGGCAAGGGTGACCTGGTCTGCTTCCCGCAAGGTCTGAGTTGCACCTGGAAGGTCAAGACGGGGGTGCGCAAGCACTACCGCTTCGGTTGAGGACCAAGGTCTCGTTTTGGCGGGTCGAAACGCGATGTGCTAACCTCTTGGCATGCGCATCGACCGTGCTCTCCCCCTGTTGTTTGTCGTTCCCCTGGCACTCCAGGCGTGCTCGAGCGGCGCGACCTACGACAACTCCTGCGCCACCGCCGATGACTGTGGGACTGGCTACGCCTGCACCGGCGGCGAGTGCGTGCTCGACGGCAGCACCGGCACGGGCGGCGGCGGTGGGTCCGGCGGCTCGACCGCCACCGGTGGCTCAGGCGGCACCGGCGGTGTCTCCTCCGGTGTTCCACGGATCACGGTTGAGTTGCCCTCGGAGATCGTCCCGGTGGCCGGAGTCACCACCATTCGCGTCCGGGCCACGGATGCCGACGGTATCGACACGACCCGGGTGACCGCCCTGGTCCGTAACGAGCACGAGGTGAGCCTCGGCGCGGTTGGCAACGACCGTTACGAGGGGAGCTTCGACACCAGCCTGCTCGAGGATCCGACCTACGTGCTGCTCAAGGTGCGGTTGGACGTACGGGCCTACGACCTCGCGGGCAACCTCGGAACCGCCGACACCGAGTTCTACCTCGATTTTGCGCCGCCGATCGCGGCACTCGAATCGCCGAACGTGGTGATGGTCGACGTGGCTGCCGACGTCTGCTCCCAGGAATTCGATCCCCTCGGCCCCAGCGCGATCGGGCACGGCGACATCATCAGCCCCGCCTCCTCCTATGGCACCGCCTTCTACGCGCGCGCCCGGATAGAGGATCAAGGCAACTGGGGCTCGGCCACCCCCTCGGTGGTGCCGTTTTCCTTCGTGGACCCCAGCAGCGTCTACCTCCACATCCTGGATCAGGATGCGATCCTCGCCGACGCGGGCGAGATCGAAAACCACGTTCTGGTGCAGGGGGATGGCAACCCAGACACGCCGCTCGATCCGGATGATGCACCCTGTGACACCATCGATCCGGACGGGCTCGCCGACTCGATCCCACTCGATCCGGTCAACCCGTTGGGCCTGCCCGATTTCACCGCCGGCGCCGTCCACGCCGGCGAGTGCGAGGCGGTGGGCACCGCCGCGGCGTCACCCGACGATCTATGCACGCCGGAGGAGGCGGACGACATGACCTATTGGCTCACCTACGGGGTCGTCTTCGACGACGCTGATCGAGCCGCCGCCGTCTCGATCTACGTCTATGACTACAACGAGGACTCGCTCAATGGCTGCGTCGGGCCCTTCTACGACGCCGGCAACCTCTCGGACGGCCCGGCCTGCCTGGCGATCGAGGCCGCCGATACCCTGGGGAACTATATCGTCTCCGAACCGATCGCCATCTGTATCGACAAGGACGGCTGCTTCGACACCGGCTCAGGGGTCTGCGACCCCGGCCAGAGCGAATGCAGCAGCTTCGACGCTGATGCCGCTGATGCCACGCGCACGGCCTGCACGAAGGGCTGCACCCCGACCACCTTCGGCACGGACCTCGATTTCGTGGACTACCGGACGATGACCGACGGCTGAGCCTGGCCGCCTCGTCCGATCGATTGGCTACGCCCGGCCAAGAGCCAACCGATCACATTGGCGTTGACAGGAAAGAAGGATCCGCAGACCATCGGCGCCACACGCTGACCTAGGGGGAGTGATGCATCGATATCTACTCGGACTGCTCGTTCTGACCGTCGCCTGCGGTGGCGACGATGACGACGAAGGCACGGACTGGAGCGCTTGGGACGGGGAATGCGTGGCTGCGCCGGAACACCACCTGGCGAACGGGATGACTTGGCAATGGCAGTTGCTCGGCACCATCGACACCAGCGTCGATGTCGAGATGTACGATGTCGATCTAATTGACGCTCCGCAGTCCGTCATCGACGGCCTGCAGGCGGATGGCCGCACGGTGATCTGTTACTTCTCGGCCGGCAGCTGGGAGGACTGGCGCGCTGATGCAGGCGACTTCCCGGATGATGCGATCGGCGACACCATGGAGGGCTGGGAGGACGAGAAGTGGATCGACATCCGCTCAGAGGGACTGCGGGCGGTGATGCAGACCCGCCTCGATCTGGCCGTGACCCGCGGCTGTGACGGCGTGGAGCCCGACAACATGGACGGCTACGTCAATGACACCGGCTTCGACCTCGACGGATTCGACCAGCTCGATTACAACCAGTTCATCGCCGAAGAGGCCCACAGCCGCGGCCTGTCGGTAGGGCTCAAGAACGACGTCGATCAGCTCGAGGTGCTCGAGCCGTGCTACGACTGGGCTCTCAACGAGGAGTGTTTCGCCTTCGACGAGTGCGCCACCTACACGCCGTTTATCGACGCCGGCAAGGCCGTGTTCCACGTCGAGTACGTCGATGCCTTGGCGGACGGGCAGGATCTCGCGGATCAGATCTGCGGGGCTTCAGCGGTCGACGGTTTTTCGACCCTGATCAAGGAGTGGGGCCTCGAAGAGTGGTTCATCGCCTGCGATTGAGGACAAACTCAGTCCCCCTCGAGGTCCTCTTGGTAGATCTCCCAGCGCACGATGAGCTCCACCAGCCTCGGACGTTCCTTAGAGGGCAACCCCGGGAGGATCTCCTTGGCATACTGATCGACAAACGCGATCATGTCCCCCTGCGTGAGAAAGGCGCGCAGGTAAATCTCAGCGTCGTCGTGGTACTCGATGAACCGGATCGCGAAGCCGGTGTCGCCCCGGTCGGGATCGTCGATGACCCGCGCCACCTCGCCGGTGACGTGGATCGTGCGGGCCATCTCTTCGAGCACGATCTCGAGCTCGAGCTGGAGGCCCTTCTTGAGGAAGAAGGTCGAGCGCAGAAACACGCCGCCCGCCGAGATGTCGACGGTGTCGACCGCGGCCTGGAAGACCACGTCGTCGCTCTCGTATTCACCCCGGCGGAACATCCGCACCGGTAGGTTCTTGTCGTAGCGGGTGTGTTGGCGCTGGTCCACGGGCCGGCGGGCGCTACTGCCGCGGCCCTCGCTCCGTCGTTGGTTGCCGCGCCGCTCAACCCTACGTCGTTCACTTCGATCTGCCATCTGTGGCTGAAATTGTAGCACGATGTCGAAATTGGGCACGAATTCGGCGAGCCTATTTCGTCCGCCTGCCCCTGGCCACCCGCCTGGTCTATATAGGGCCATGGTCGACCTCCCCGCAGGCAAGCTCTTTCTCGGCCACCGGGTTGGCTCGGAGCCGACCCCGGTGCTGTACGACGCCCCCCACCTGACCACCCACGGCGTGATCCTCGGGATGACCGGATCGGGAAAAACCGGCCTCGGGATCGTATTGCTGGAGGAGGCGCTACTTCAGGGGATCCCGGTGATCGCGCTCGACATCAAGGGTGACCTGGGCAACCTCCTGCTCAACTTCCCGAGCCTCGCCCCCGGGGAGTTCGAGCCGTGGGTCGATCCGGGCGAAGCCGAACGCCGGGGCATGACCGCCGCCGCGTTGGCCGCCGAATCGGCCGAAGCATGGCGCGAGGGGTTGGCTGGATCGGGGATCGATGGATCTCGGATCGGGGAGCTGCGGGCCGCCGCGGAGCTCGCCCTCTACACACCCGGGTCCGAAGCCGGCACCCCGCTCAACATCCTCGGCTCCCTCGCGGCACCGACGGGGAGCTTCGACGATGATGCCGAGGGCCTGCGCGACGAGATCGAGGGCACCGTGCTCGCCCTGCTCGCCCTGGTCGGTATCGAGGCGGACCCGATCGCTGACCCCGCACCGATCCTGCTCTCCCATCTGATCGAACGCGCCTGGCGCGAGGGCACCGACCTCGATCTGGCGCAGCTGATCGTGCAGGTGCACAGGCCACCGATCCGCAAGCTCGGCGTCTTCGAGCTCGACACTTTTTTCCCAGGGGCGGATCGTCGCAAGCTCGCCATGCGCCTCAACGGTCTGTTGGCCTCGCCTGCTTTTGGCACCTGGCTCAGCGGTGAGCCCCTGGACATCGGCTCCCTACTCTTCACCCCGCAGGGCAAACCCAAGGGCTCGATCCTCTACCTGAGCCATCTCTCGGAGGCGGAGCGGCAGCTGGTGGTGACCCTGGTGCTCTCCAAGGTCGCCACCTGGATGCGGCAGCAACCGGGCACCTCGTCCCTGCGCGCCCTCATCTACATGGATGAGGTCTTCGGCTTTGTCCCCCCCACGGCGCAGCCCCCGGCCAAGAAACCGATCCTGACCCTGCTCAAGCAAGCCCGGGCCTTTGGGGTCGGCCTGGTGCTCTCCACCCAAAACCCCGTCGACCTGGACTACAAGGCCATGTCCAACGCCGGCACCTGGATGGTCGGCCGGCTCCAGACCGAACGCGACAAGGCGCGCATTCTCGAGGGACTCCAGTCAGCGGGGGGAGCGGCGCTGCCGGATCTCGACCGGCTGCTCAGCAACCTGGATCAACGCCAATGGGTGCTCAACGACACTCGGGAGGACGGCCCCCTAGTGTTCGAGACCCGCTGGGCGATGTCCTACCTGCGCGGCCCGCTCACCAAGGAGGAGGTGCGCAGGTTGGCACCAGCGCCGAGCGTCCTTGCCCCGCCAACCGAGGAGCCTTCCTCGCCGCCCGCACAACCTGCGACCACCGCCCCCGCCGACGACGAGAGCGAGGTGATGCCGGAGGTTGCGACCGGCACGCGGGTCTATCACCTGGATCCCGCGGCTCCCTGGGCGTCCGAGATCGGGGCGAGCCCGGGGGCGGCCCGACACGAGGCCGCCCTGGTGGCACGAATCGCGCTGCGCTTCGACGACACCCGCGCCGGCGTCGACCACCAGGAGGAGTGGGAGGCGGTCTTCTTCCCCCTCGCCGCCCACCTCGATCCCGAATCCGCCCGCACGGTCGACTACGACGACCGCGATCTGCTCAGCGAAGCGCCAGAGGGGATCCGCTATGCCCTCCCGGCCGCCCCGCTCGACGACGCCAAGAGGCTGGCGCGCTTCGCCAAGGACCTCGAGAACCACCTCCACCGCCAGCGTCGGGTGGAGGTCCTGCGCAATGCGAAGCTCCGGCTCACCTCCCGGATCGGCGAGGAGGAGGAGGCGTTC
>JAUUZB010000658.1 GCA_030590185.1 Deltaproteobacteria bacterium | reverse complement strand
GCATAGCGTTCGCCTTTTCTTCGCTGTGAAAACCGTGGCTCCGGGCCGCAGGCGCGCCGGGGGGCTGGTTGCCGATGATTATCGCAGTTTTTGTTGGCCTGGCGCGTAAATCGGACGATCCCGGGGCGGTTTTTGAGACTTTGGTGACATGCTGTAAGTACCTGATTTTGTAGACATTCTGGTGCCCGTCGTAACCTCGGTGCCCCTCGCCGGTATGAAGGGGTGACGCATCGACAGGAGGACCCAACGTGATTCGCATGATCCAGCTCGCCCTCGCCGGCTCCATGACCCTGGCCCTCGGCTGCCAAGCCACATCCATTGGCACCACCAGCGATCCCTACGCTGACTACGAGGACGAGAACGCCGTGGTCATTGGCGCTGAGGTGGATGAGAACGGCGACCCGATCTACGTCGGCGCTGCGTCGGATGAGACCGATTGCGTGCCGGTCTCGGACAACCTCTGCGTGCCGATCGACACCGAGGGCAGTGAGTGGTGCACCGGCAACGCCGAGGGCGGCCCGATCGACATCATCATGGTGGACGGTGAAGTCGCAGAAGTGATCTGCTACCCGCCGGACAGCATCAACGACAAGCCGGAGGTGATCGTTGACGCCGAGAGCTCCGAGGACATCGACTTGCTCAAGAACGGCAGTGGCACCGCCATCACCTTTGACGAATCCACCGACGGCGAGCCGATCGTGATCGACCTGAACATCGAAGGGAACCAGGTGTCGATCTACGGCAACGGTCCGGAGAACACGATCATCGATGGCGACGTGACCATCGACGGCAACAACGTGCGCCTGCGTGGGGTGACGATCACCGGCGATCTGGAGATTAGCCGCAACCAAACCTCGGTGATCCTGTGCCGGGTGCTGGGCAACGTCTCGATCACGACAAACAACACGAACAACTCGGTGTTCGTGGACAACGACGTGTTCGGCGGCTTTCTCTGCACCTCCAACCAGAACCTGATCTCCGGCAACGACGTGGGCAACACCTGGGAGGTGACCAGCGACAACAACACCTGCGCCAACAACAGCGCCTTTGTCGATGACAATGGTGACGAGTGGGTCAGCGCCGATGAGCGCACCGACCTGCTCGAGTGCCCGTAAACGGAGTAGGGGTCAGGACTCCCCACTTGACACTTAGCCCTGTTGGAATCGTTAGCTTTTTCTGAGTCAGGCGTCCTTTTCTCTAAGTGTCAAGTGGGTAGTCCTGACCCCTTGCGGTACCGGCCGGCCTTGTGCTCTGTGGGGCGCCCAGGAACCCTGAGAAAGGTCGGCCCATGAGCGCAACGGACACGGTTCTCTTCGCGCCGCCGGAGGATGGCGTCGCCGTCATCACCCTCAATCGTCCCGAGCGGCGCAACGCCCTGACCTTTGCCATGGGCGAGCGTTTCGCCGAGATCGTCGAAGAGGTTAAGGCGGATGATGCCGTGCGCGCGGTGATCGTGCGCGGGGAGGGGAGGGCCTTTTGTGCCGGTGCGGACTTCGAGCTGTTGCGGGGTTGGGCCGGGGCGGAGTCGGAGGATGCGCAGCAGCAGATGTTGAGCTTCTATCGGCTCTTCTTGAAGGTTCGCGAGATTGCTGTTCCGACCATCGCCGCGGTCTCTGGCGGCGCCATCGGCGCTGGCTCCTGCATCGCGTTGGCCTGTGACCTGCGCATCGCGGCCACCGACGCCAAGCTGGCGTTCAACTTCGTGCGTCTCGGGCTGTCCCCCGGCATGGCCGCGACCTTCAACCTGCCTTGGTTGCTCGGACCGGCCGTCGCCCTCGAGCTGTTGACCACCGGGCGAATCGTGGGCGGCGAGGAGGCGGCGCGTCTCGGGTTGGTCAGCCGGGCGGTACCAGCCACTGAGTTGCTCGACGCCGCCCGCGCCCTCGCCACCGAAATCGCCACCGCGGCGCCGTTGGCGGTGCGGCGCACCAAACGGGCCGTACGGTTGGCCTTCGCGGAGCGCGACATCGACGCGTCGCTGGCCTTCGAGGCCAAGAGTCAGTCGGAATGCTACGTCAGCGAGGACTACCGGGAGGGCATGGCGGCGATTCGGGAGAAGCGGGCACCCGCCTACGGTGGCCGCTAGGGTCTCAGGCCCGGCTTTGGCTCACGGAAAGTGCACCAACACCTGCTCTAACGATCCTTCGGTCACCGTCAGGTCGCACACCGCCGAGAGCTCCGTTGAGCGCGGGCGCACCGCGATCGCCAAGCCTACCGCCTCGGCGGCGGCCACGTCGTTGATGTCGTCACCGAGGAACGCCATCCGCGACAGCGGTACGCCGATCACCGCCGACAGCTCGCGCAACGCCCGCGCCTTGCCGTCAAAATCGTAGGGCGTGGCCTGCCAGCCTGCGATTAGACCGTCCGGCCCGAACTCGATCCGGTTGGTGTACAGATGCGCAAAGGGGTGCTCCGGGAACACCGTCTCCACCAGGATGTCCAAGGTTCCGGAGACCGCGGCCAGGGCGTACCCACGCGCCGTTAGCGCCGCCAACGTTTCGCGCGCTCCCTCAACCAGCTCGAACTCCAACAGCTCCGTCACGATCGCGTCGCGGGAGGCGCCGTGTCGCTGCCAGTCCTCGATGTCCAGGCGCACCCACTCGGCGTAGCTGATCCGTCCGGCGGCGTGGTCGGCATAGCGCCTGGCCGCCGCCTCTGGCGACGTGCCAAAACGCTGGTTCAGCACTTGCCAGACGACCTTGCCGTTCGGGTGCAGAATCAAGGTGCCGTCGATGTCAAAGGCGACCAGGTCAAAACGGCGCTCGGTCATCCGGGCGGTGTAGCGGGAGTCACCGGCCAGGGCAAACCGCGCTCGCGGGTAGCAGGACCTCGGGCGCGCGACCCTGGTCGCATCGAAGCCCGTCCACCAACCCCCGGGAGCCGGCCGAAGCCCGCCCACCACCCCCCGGGAGCCGGCCGAAGCCCGCCCACCACCCCCCGGGGGCCGGCCGAAGCCCGTCCACCAACCCCCGAAAGCCCGTCCACCAACCCCCGAAAGCCCGTCCACCAACCCCCGAAAGCCCGTCCACCAACCCCCGGAGCCCGTCAGAGCCCGACCGTACGCCCTCCGCCGCAGGGCGTCTTGCGCCCCAGGGGGATCCATCTTACATCAGGGCCTCCCAACAACCCCTTGAATGGAGAACACCCATGGGTCTTCTGTCGAAGATTGCAGGCGCAGTAGCTCCCCAACAAAAGGCTGGCGACGACGCCCTCCTGTTCCACGGCATGATGCTGATGGCCGGAGCCGACGGCACCATCGACGCCAACGAGCAAGACACCCTCAAGTCGTTCTTCTTCACCCTGCCCGAGTTCCGCGGCCAGAGCTTCGACAATATGCTCGAGCAAGGGCAGAAGATCATTCGCAAGCATGGCAGCCTCAAGGACTCCATCAAGGCGCTCGGTGACATAGGATCAGAGGCGGTGCGCCAGAAGCTGTTCGTGCTCGCCGTCGACTTGGCGCTCTCCTCGGGCGACATCGACGAGGCCGAGGATGAGATGCTCGAGACCATGCAGCGTCTGCTGAACGTCTCGGACGACCTGGCCAAGAAGATCGTCGAGGTCTTGAGCCTGAAGTACACGATCTGACAAGCAAGATTATCAGCGAGCGTTCCATGACCGTCGATCTCGAAAGCATCCAGGCCCAGAAAGACCGCGCCCTGAGTGTTGAGCTCAAGGCCGATCGGGGGGTGCAAAAGGCCCTCGAGAAACTCGAGAAACGATCGAGCGGTTTCGGTTACGGGGCGCGCCGGAGGTTGTTGACCGGCGCGCTCCGCCTAACCCGATCCATGTCCCCCGACGTGGCCGATGCCCTGCACGGCTGCAAGGAGGTGCTCAGTATCGAGCGCCCGATCGAGATCTACGTGCGGCCGGAGCCGGTGTTCAACGCCTTTTGTATGGTGAACCCCTCCGGCCCGGTAGTGATCGGCCTCTCGTCGAGACTGCTCGAGAAATTCTCACCCGCCGAGCTGCAGTTCGTTCTCGGCCACGAGCTCGGCCACGCGGTTTTTG
>JAUUZB010000499.1 GCA_030590185.1 Deltaproteobacteria bacterium | reverse complement strand
GAGCGGTGAGCAGCTGGGCAACGCCGCCGATCTGCCGGGCGCCGCGCGTCTCATGGTGGAGACGCTCTCCGACAGCGGGGACCCCGCCCGGCGCGACATCACCTGCCTGAACGCGGCGGCGGTGCTCTACGTCGCCGGGATGGCCGAGGACCTGCGGAGCGGCCTCGAGATCGCCCGCGGGGCGGTGGGCTCTGGCATGGCGGTCGACAAACTGCGCCAATGGGTGGTCAACCAAAACCGCTCACCGGAGGTGGGGCTGGCGCGTCTGGACGGGGTGCTAGCCGCCCCATGATTCGGATTTGGTGGAACGCGGCGCGCCCTGGCTCGTTGGTCAAGGTGGCGTTGCCGGTGGGCGCCGGGCTGAGCATCGGCTACGCCCACAGCGGTGAGCTCCGGCCGCTCACGGCGGTCGCCGCGCTGCTCTACGCCTGGCTCGTGCAGCTGTTGATCATCTTCCTGAACGACTTTGCCGACGTCGAAGCGGATAAACTCCACACCGAGCGCTTCCCCGAGCTGATCGACGAGCGGGCGGTGCCCCTCGGTCTGCTCACCAAACACCACCTGGCGGTTGCCGGCGCGTTGGTGGTCGCGGCGTTGGTTGGCTCGTGTATCGCCTTGAGTCTGTGGCTGGCGCGTCCCTGGGCGCCGCTGTTCGCCGGCGGCGCTATCCTTTTTCTTTGGGCCTACAGCTTCCGGCCGATCCGCCTCAACTATCGGGGCATGGGTGAGCTGCTCGAGACGGTCGGCGTGGGTGGGGTGCTGCCCTGGGCTGGCTACTACTTCTATACCGGTGAGCTCGACCTGCCGGTGCTCGCCATCGGGCCGTTATTGCTGTTGGCCCTGTCGAGCTCCCTGACCAGCGGCCTCAAGCACCTGCCGGCGGATCTGATCACCGGCAAGAAGACCGCCTCGGTGTTGTTCGGCAGCCGGCCGGTGGTCTACGCGGCCGTGGCTGGGGTGGTGGCGAGTATAGCGTTGTGCGGCCTGTTGGCATTGTGGAGGGTCTACCAGCCGTTCTCGGTGTTGCTCACCGTGGCGCTGCCGGTGTTGTTCGTGATCGTCGCGGCACGCGAGGCGACCAGGGCTGACTACGAGCACCTCGCCTCGCTCAAGATCTTCAAGGGCTCCCTGCACCGCGCCATCTACGCCACCAACCTGGGGGTCATCCTGAGCTTCCTGTGGCAACACCTCCAGACGAACGGCGCGTGACCGACCCGATGCGAACCGTCGTCGCCTGGCTCAAGGCCTCCCGGCTGCCGTCCCAGTCCTACATCGCCTTGCCGCTCCTGCTCGGTCAGCTGGTCTGGTACCAGCAGAGCGGCGAGCTCAACCTGACGATCCTGATCGCGGTCCAACTCTTCGGGCTGTTTGACCAATTCTTCATTGTCTACGGCAACGACTATGCCGATCTGGAAACGGATCGGCTCAACACCACGGCGACCGTTTTTTCCGGAGGCTCGCGGGTGTTGGTGGAGGGGGATCTGCAACCGGCCAGCCTGCGGCGCGCGACCCAACTAATGGCTGGGCTTTGTCTGGCGATCGGCTTGGCCCTCGGCGTGGGTTTTGGGCGTTGGTGGGCGCCGGCGATCATCGCGGGCGGCTTGCTGTTTTTGTGGGCCTACAGTTTCAAACCGCTTGCCCTCAATTATCGCGGCGGTGGTGAGCTGTTGCAGAGCTTCGGCGTGGGGGGGCTGCTGCCGGTGTTTGGCTTCTATGCCCAGGCCGGCACCCTGGCCGGGTTCCCCTGGGTGTTGTTGGCGGTGTTGCTGCCCACCCACGTTGCCTGCGCCATCGCCACCGCCCTGCCGGACGAGCCTTCGGATCGAGCCAGCCACAAGCGAACCGCCGTCGTCCTGTTGGGCCCCAGGGGAGCGCGCCTGGCGGTAATCGGCCTCAACGGTGCCAGCCTGTTCGCCTTCATCCAGGTGGGCGGCCTACCGCTGGACTCGGGGATCGTGGTGCTGTTGCTTGCCATCCCAACCGTCGCCAACCTGGCGCAGCTGCTCCTCCTCGACAGCCAGCCGGGCACCCGGCGCGTTTTGGTACACGTGTTCCTTGCCATCCTGGTGACCATGAGTCTGGTGGTGACCCTGGGCATCGTTCAGGTGATGGGCTGAGCCGGTGGGATACAATTTTCTCATCCTGGCGCTGCTTTTCTTGTTCCCCGGGCTGGTGATTTTCCTCGTGCGGCCGGACCTGCGGCCGGTGATCGGCATCATGGCGCTCTGCTCGATCCCGTTCGGCTTCACCGAGTTTCTGTTCTACCCGTCCTACTGGGAGCCGAAATTCCTCTTCGACCTCGCCGACCGGATCGGTTTCGGCATCGAGGACATCATCTGGGTCATGGGGCTCGGGGCCTTCACCTCCACCGCCTACGCCGCCTTCTCCCGCTCGGGCTACGAAGCGGTCGAGGCGCTGAACGCTCGGCGGTTCATGCGCCGCGTGGCCGCCATCCTCGGGGTCGTTTTTCTGCTGGTGGTCATCGTGGCGATCCTAGGCGTACCGATGATCTACGGCTCGGTGGCGATCATGGTTGGGGTCACCATGTTCATGTGTTGGCGGCGGCCAGACCTGGTCCGGCCGACCTTGCTCGGTGGCCTCTTTGCCACCGGGGTCTATTGCGGCTTGAGCTTCATCTTCATGCTGATCCTGCCGGGGGTCTTCGAGCTCGCCTGGAACCTCGAGCGCTTCTCCAACCTCTACCTGCTCGGCATTCCCCTCGAGGAGATCTTGTACGCCCTTGGCGCCGGGTTGGCGGCCACCGCCTTCTATCCGTATGTCTCTGCCCAGCGTTTCCGCCGCTTGCCGGCCCGTCGGTCACGCCGCGGCTGATAGGATGGAGGTATGGCTGAGATGAAGACCGGCGTGTCGGAACAGCGATTCGACATCGTGGTGATCGGTGCCGGCACCACGGGCGCCGCCGCGGCCGGCATGTTGGCCGAGGTGGGCTACCACGTCGCGTTGGTGGAGGCCCGACCACTCGACGAGGCCGGGGCGCGCTGGATCAATGACATCCCGCCCTGGATGTTTGACCGCGCCGGTATCGCTCGTCCCGAGCCCCCCGAACGTCACATTGGGCACCGGCCCTTGCACATGTTTGGCAACGACGATCGGGTCGGTTTGTCTGCGCCGCAGCGCCCCATGTGGGGGATCGATTGCCGCCACCTGGTGGCGCGGTTGCAGGCGGACGGGCAACGGCGCGGCGTCGAGGCCCATGGCGAGGTGTTGCTCGAAGCAGTCGAGTGCGACGGCGACCGGCCGCGGGTCGCGATCCTGCGCCGGCGCGGCGCTGGACTCCTGCGCCTGCGAGCCGATCTCTTCGTCGACGCCAGCGGGATCAACGGTGCCCTGCGCAAGCGCGTGCCTGCCCTGGCGGCCATCTGCCCGGCGCCCCGCGACGATGAGCTGGTCAGCGCGGTCCAGCAGATCTGCGTGATCCGAGACCGCCACGGCGCCGAGACTTTCCTCGAGCGGCTAGGCGTCGAGACCGACGCGTTCCTCACCTGGACCGGGGTGGAGGGGGGGTACTCCACGCGGGTGGTTCGCGTTGCCCCTGACCTGAGCCAGGTGGATCTCCTCACCGGCGTGCTGGCGCCCGGGGATCCCGCCGGTGGCATGCGCCTCATGCAGAGCTTCGTGCGCGACAACCCTTGGATCGGAGAGCCCGAGCTCAGCGGCGCCTCCCTGATCGCGGTTCGACGTCCGTATGATCGCACGGCGGTTCGGGGTGCGGTCTTGATCGGTGACGCGGCCTGCCACACCTTCCCGGCCCATGGCAGTGGGGTTGGCGCTGGTTTGATCGCGGCGCGGACCCTGGTCGAGAGCATCCGCTTCCATTCCGATCCAGGCGGTGAGGCGGCGACCTGGCAATACCAGGCGGCTTTGGCGCGCGACCGGGGTGCGGTGGCCGCGGCCTACGACGTGTTCCGGCGCCTGGTGCAACGGATGGGTGGCCGCGAGGTCGCCACCTTGTTGGACGTCGGCCTGATGAGCGCGCGCTCGGTCATCGAGGCCATGGATCAGCACCTGCCGTCCATCGGCGCTGCCGAGTTGCTGCAGACGGTCCGGGGGTTGGTTCGTGCCCCGGGACCGGCCGCGCGCTTTGGCCCGAGCGTGGCTCGGATGTTGGCCGCCCACGCGATTTATCGACGCTACCCGCGCCGTGCGAATCTAGACCACCTGCGAAGTTGGTCGCGGCGGGCAGCTGCGATCACTGGCCAGCGGCCTGATCTGATCTGAGCTGAGCTGAGCTGAGCTGAGCTGAGCCCCAACTCTACGCTCAGGGCGCAGTGACGTCTGGCGCCGGGGCGCGCGGTACGTCCGCGAGCAAGGCGGTCACCAACTCCGGCAACTGCGCGAGCAAATCGGCGTGGGAGGCAGACACCAGCTTCTCCCCCCCAACCCGCTCGGTGCGGGGGATGTCGATCAGCTCGAGGCTGAATACGTAACCCGACCGTGCGGTGCCTAGGCGCGCCGCGACCACGTGGGTGACCCGGCTCGGCTCGTTCAACGGCCGGCCGCAGAGCTGAAGGCCTTCGAGTTTTTGTCCGCTGGCCTTGGCCCGCGCGATTTCCCGCTCCGAGACCACGCACGCACCGCTGCGCTTGCGCAACGCCGCCTCGAG
>JAUUZB010000234.1 GCA_030590185.1 Deltaproteobacteria bacterium | reverse complement strand
GCCTGTTGGTCGGGGAAGAAGACCCGCGTCGACTCGGCCCAGGCTCGCTGGTCCTCCCGGCCGGTCATGATGCCCATGTAATAGGAGTTGGCGATGGCCAAGTCACAGACGCCCTCGTGGACCGCCCGCACCTGCGCCCGATCGTTGCCGCTCGGCGCCCGGGCCAGGTTTGCCCGCAGCCCCTCCATGAACTGGCGGGTGCGCTCGAGTCCATGGAGGCTCGCTAGCTGGGCGAACATGGCGACGTTATAGCTGTGCAATCCGGAGCGCATGCAGATCCGCCCGCGCCACTTGGGATCCGCGAGGTCCAGGTAGGTGGAGAGCTCCGTCGGGGAGACGCGATCCGCGGCGTAGAAAATCACCCGGGCGCGGTAGGAGAGCAGCAGGTAGTGCTTGTCGGCGTCGCGGAACTCCCCCGGTACGCGGCGGCTGATGTTCGGAAACCAGAAGGGCGCGAGTAACCCCTCTCGCTTGGCGGTCTCGAGCAGCTCGGCGTTCTTGGTGATGATCACGTCCGCCTCCTGCGGACGCGCCCGCAGACGGGCCAGCAGCCCGTCCCCCACGAAGTTCGCGTCGACCTCGATCCGCTTGTTGCTCTCGAACGCCTCGAACAGCAGCCCGAGGTGGCTGGCGGTCCGGTCGGTCAGAACCCGGATGGACGGCTCGTCGTCGCAGGCCGCGACCAACAGCGGCGCGAGGGCGAAAAAGAGGGAGGCTCGCCGGGGGAGTCGCTCAAACATCGAGGCTAGTCATACCAGGTCTCGGCGTGGCCGTGCACGAATCCGCCCTGGGGCGCTGGCACAAACTCCCCGTCCTTCTACACTTCCGCGCCCCCGTCATCGGCGACTCTGCGGCGCCGGCTACGGCTCGAATTGAAGGGCAGCAAACGGTTGACGTCGGCTCAGCCCTGGCTAAACTCCCCGTCACAGCCGGGCTCTGCCGGACAGGAGAGTAACATGACGAGGCGATTCTCCCCCCGGGCAGCGTGGTGCATGGCGTTCGCAGCCCTCGCCGCGACGGCCAGCGGTTGTGCGCGGGAGCGGCTCCTGGCCTTGGACGCCTTGATCGAGGTCACCGACGCGATCGACTTTGGCGACGTGGCGATCGGCACCAGCAGAAGCGAAGCGCTGATCGTCGCGAACACCGGCACCAAGGATCTCACCATCACCGACGTCCGGGTGGTGGGCGCCGACGCCTTTACCATCTCCACCGATAACCAGACCACCGTGGAGCCGGAAGCGCAGGTGATCTGGGAGGTGACCTTTTCGCCGACCGTGGAGCAGGCCCTCGAAGGCGACATCTTCATCCAGAGCAATGCCCTCGGCGCCGAGTTCGTGGAGATCCACCTGACCGGCCTCGGGGTGCGGGGCTGCGATGATCCCGACGGCGACGGCTACGGGGTCAACTGCCCCTTGGGCGAGGACTGCGACGAGACCGACGACACTATTAATGATGGCACGATCTGGTACCACGACTTCGACGAAGACACCTTCGGCGACCCGGATGACACCCTCATCCAATGCGAGCAGCCGGTGGAGTATGTCGCCAACGACGCGGACTGTGACGACAACAACCCAACCATCCTCGATGGCGTCGACTGGTACCTCGATGGCGACGAGGACACCTACGGCGACCCCAACGTGGTTCTGCGCAAGTGCGACCAGCCGGTGGGCTACGTCGACAACGCGGATGACTGCGACGACGGAGACGAGACCCTCGCCCTGAGCGACACCTACTACCAGGACTTTGACAGCGACACGTTTGGTAACCCGGATGTCTCCGTGGACGCGTGCGGCCAGCCGGTTGGCTATGTCACCAACGCCGACGACTGCGACGACACCGACCCGGACTTCAACCCGGACGCGGTTTGGTACCGCGATTTTGACGGTGACGGCTATGGCGATCCCGCCGAGTCGGAGATCGCCTGCGAGCCGCCGCTCAACTACGTTGCCAACGGCGATGATTGCGACGACAACAACATCCTCTGGCACCCCGGGGCTACCTGGTACCGCGATTTTGATGAGGACTCGTATGGCGATCCCGCCGTCTCAGTGGACACCTGCTCGCCGCCGCCGGGTTACGTCGGCAACGACGCCGACTGCGATGACACCGACGCGACCCGCCGGCCCGGCGCCACCTGGTACCAGGACTTTGACGGCGACACGTTTGGGAATCCGCTGGTGACGGTCACTGCTTGCGCGCCGCCACCGGGCTACGTCGACAACGGCGGCGACTGTGACGACACGGACGAGAACGTCATCCCGGACACCTACTGGTACCGCGACTTTGACGGCGACACCTATGGCGATCCGAACAATTCCGAGCTCTCCTGCACCCAACCGTCGGGTTACGTCGACAATGACCTCGACTGCGACGACAACGACATCCTCGAGCATCCCGGGGCGGTCTGGTACCGCGACTTCGACGGCGATGGTTTGGGGAACCCCGACATCGAAACGATCGCCTGCGAACAGCCCACCGGTTTCGTGGCCAACGCCGACGACTGCGACGATGACAACGACACCATCGGCGCCGAGAGCATCTGGTACCGCGACTTCGACGATGACTCCTATGGCAACGCGGCGACGACATCGATCGCTTGCGTTCAGCCCTTTGGCTACGTCGACAACGACCTCGACTGCGACGACACCGACGACACCATCCTCGGAGCGCCGCTCTGGTACGAGGACTCCGACTCCGACGGTTACGGCAACCCGGATTCCTTCCAGAACGCCTGCACCCAGCCCGTGGGTTGGGTCGCCGATGATCAGGACTGCGACGACACCAACCCCATCGAGTTCCCGGGGGCAATCTGGTGGCGAGACTTTGATGACGACAGCTTTGGGGACACCAATGACTCGGTGGTGGCCTGCGAGCAGCCCACCGGCTCCGTGGCCAACGACATCGATTGCGACGACACCGACGACACCATCGGCCCGAACGTCGTTTGGTATCGCGATTTTGACGGCGACACCTACGGCGACCCGAACGTCACCCAACAGGGCTGCGCCCAACCAGCGGGCTACGTCGACAACGATCTCGACTGCGACGACACCAACGAATTCGTCAACCCGGATGCGGACGAGTCCGGGGAGACCCTGTGCAATGACGGCCTCGACAACGACTGCGACGGGGAGCCGGACTCCTTTGACAGCGAGTGCACCTACGTCGACTGCGGCGACCCGGCCTATTACCTGACCACCGACAGCTGCAACTCCGACTATCCCTACGGCGGTGGGCCGATGATCTGCGAGGAGTACCCCCACTCACCATGGCCGCCGCCGGGCCAGGAACAGTGCATGCAGGTTTGTCGCACCCGCGACGAATGCCCCCTGAACATGGCTTGTTATCCCTCGCGACGGTCGCTCAATAGCCATTTTTGCGCGCCGGTGCTCGGTGCGAATTTGATCGACGAGGGGGACGCCTGCACGTTGGATGAGGATTGTGTCACCGCCCTGTGCCACGAGGGGTTCTGTCGCGACGTCTGCGTGCGGGCGATCGATTGCGAGGCGGGTCAGGTTTGTCGGGCGGGGATCCGCACCCACGCTTATATCGGCAACGAGATCGCCACCGGGGTCTGCGCGCTCTATGACCCGCTGCGGCAGGGGCTGGGCACGACCTGCATGGCCGCCTCCGATTGTCAGTATGGCGTCTGCGCCCAGTCGTCGACGAGCGGGCCCTACTTGTGCCGGCAGCCCTGCGGTTCTCAGAACGATTGTCCGGGCACCGAGCGTTGCTCGCCGTCGATCTACAACAACAATCCGAGCATCGGTTATGGCTTTAAGGCCTGCTCTGAGGCGCCCGCCGGCTGGTTTGTGAGCGTGGGGCAAGTGTGCGGCGATCAGGGCATTGGTTTTGCCGATGCGTACTGCCGGTCCTTCTTTTGCGACAGCACCTATTGCCTGAACCCCTGGGGTATTACCGCGGCGGACTGCCTCCTGCCACCATACTGTACCGGGCAATGCGACCAGGACGACGATTGCCCGCTTCTCTACCCGGGCTATGACAACCTACAAATGAAATGCATGATCACCTCGAGCTCGGTCATCCAACCTTTGATCGGCGGCTACTGCGTGCCCTATTGGTGCCAGATCGACGCCGATTGTCCGAGCAATAGCTGCATCATCTTCAACGCCGCCGGCGAATACGGCATGGCAGCAGGGATCTGTGAGTGAGGAGCTCGACCGAGCACCCAGCGCCAGAACCCACACAGACGCCACGTAAGATCCTCCTGGTCGGTGCCGGTGCGGTCGGCCAGGTCTACGCCCGCCACCTGCAACGGGGCGGGGCCGACGTTAGCTTCTTCGTCAAGGAAGCGTACGCCGAGGCCTGCCGCGCCGGGCTCACCCTCTACCCGCTAAACAAAGGTCGCGACCCGGTGCGCTTCGAGGGTTTCGGGGTGCACACCCGCCTCGATGAGATCTCGGGCCAGACCTGGCAGCAAGTATGGCTGTGCGTACCCTCCCCCGCCCTGCGCGGGGAGTGGCTCGATGTGCTCACCGGCGTCATCGGCGACGCCACGGTCGTGCTCTTGACCCCCGGCCCTGATGATCGGGCGCGTCTCTTGGAAGGCGTTCCCGAGGAACGTTTGGTGCAGGGGTTGATCACCCTGATCAGCTACCAGGCCCCGTTGCCCGGTGAGACGCTACCGGAGCCGGGCATCGCCTACTGGTTCCCGCCGCTCTCGGGAAGTCCCTTCGGTGGGCCAGCCGAGCGCGTCGCCGCCGTGGTGACGGCCCTCAAACGTGGGGGCTGCCCGGCGAGCGTCAACGCCAAGGCCGTGGGCCAGGCTCCCTTTGCCACCGCCCTGTTGATGCCCCACCTGTGCGCCCTGGAGGCGGCCGGTTGGAAATTCGATACCGTGGCGCGCGGTGACCACCTGCGGCTCGCTGCCCGCGGCGCGCGTCAGGCGATGGCGGTGGTGGCGGGCGCGACGGGCGTGGCGCTGCCGCTCGCGCGTCACGTTGCGCGGCCAATGTTCATGCGCATCCTGATGCGCTCGGCCCGTTGGTTCATCCCGCTCGACGTCGAGACCTACCTTGGCTACCACTTCACCAAGGTCGGCGATCAGACGAGGCTCTACATCCGTCGCTATGTGGAGCAGGGCCATGAGCTAGGACTCGATACCTCCGCCCTCGAGGAGCTCGCCGCCGCCATCGGTCAGGGTCCCCGCGCTCGGCCGACCTGAGCGGTGCCGGTAGATTGCGGCGCCGGTAAATCGCGGCGCCAGCAAACCACGGCGCCAGCAAACCACGGCGCCAGCAAATCCAGGATGGTACCCGGCGCCCCTTCCGGCTACGATGCGGGCCGAGATGACGGGTGAGGGACCATTCGATACCACCCAGGGTCGCGTGCTGGTGGTGGAGGACGAGCGGACGATCGCGACGCTGCTCGAGCTCCAGCTAGAGGCGCGCGGCCTCGAGGTCGTCGTGGCGGACTCGGGCGAGGCAGCCCTCAGCCGGCTACGCCTCTCTCGGTTCGGCTGCGCCTTGATCGACAAGAACCTCCCCGGGGTCGATGGCCTCGAGGTGATGCGCCGGGCGCGAGAGATGCAACCGAATTGCCGTTGCATCATGATCACCGCCTACGGCACCATGGCCACCGCGGTCGACGCCCTGCGGGCCGGCGCTGTCGACTTTGTGGAGAAGCCCTTCGACGATCTCGAGCTGGTCGTCCAAAAGGTGCGCAACGCCATCGAGCAGGAACGCCTAGCGGGCGAGCGAGATCTGTTGCTCCAGCGGCTCGGCGCCTACGACGCCCGCCTCGACGCGACCAAGATGAAGATCGACGATTTGCGGGTGGTGGCCCGGAACGGCTTGACCCTGCGCGCCCACCTGCGGGACCGGCTGCCTGAGTTGCTCGAGATCGTGCACGAGCTCGCGGCCGCTGCTCCGGATGATCGCAGCGCCCGGCTCGCCACCGGGCTCGAAGAGCTGCTCGACTGGGTGGGCCCACCCAAGGGGTGAGACGTGGCTGACAGCGAGCTCGATTATTTCCTAGCCATCGATCTGGGAACCTCCGGACCCAAGGCGGCCCTGGTGTCGAGCCGCGGGCAGGTCGTGGGTTACGAGTTCGAGTCGACGGAGCTGCTGCTCGACGACGGGGGCGCCGCCGAGCAGGACCCGGATGACTGGTGGACCGCGATCATGACCGCCAGCAAACGGCTGCTGGCGCGCAACCTCGTGCCGGTTGACCAGATCGTGGCCGTCACCGTCACCACCCAGTGGTCCGGCACCGTGGCGGTGGATGAGCACGGTGACCATCTGATGAACGCCATCATCTGGATGGATACCCGGGGCGCCAAGCACGTCACCGCGCTTACGTCTGGGCTGATCACCATCGAAGGCTACGGCATCACCAAGCTGTGGAAGTACATACGGCTCACCGGCGGTATCCCCCAGCACAACGGCAAGGATCCCATCGCCCACATCCTCTACCTCAAGCACGAGCGTCCGGAGATCTACGAGCGCGCCTACAAGTTTCTGGAGCCCAAGGACTACATCAACCTGCGGCTGACCGGGGAGTTCACAACCTCCTACGAATCGATGACCTTGCACTGGGTGACAGACAATCGGAATATAGACGAGGTCGTCTATCACCCGGGCCTCCTGAAGCTCGCTGGGGTCGAGCGCGACAAGTT
>JAUUZB010000328.1 GCA_030590185.1 Deltaproteobacteria bacterium | reverse complement strand
GAGCTGCGCGAGGACGCCCAGAAGCTCGAGGAGGGAAGCCCGGCCTACGCGTTGATCTATGGTCTGGGCGCGGCGCTCGAGATGCTCGAGGACCTCGGCGTGGCGAACATCGAGCGCCGGGTTCGCGAACTGCTCGAGCAACTCGAGGAACGCGCCACCGCCCGTGGTTGGGGCGTGGGTCCGTCAGCGGAGGAACGCGCCGGGATCCTCATCCTGCACCCGCCCGGCGACGCCGCTGAGCTCGCCGCCGAGCTCGCCCGCCAAGGGATCTCGGTGTCGGTCCGCAGCGGCGGCCTACGCATCTCGCCCCACGCCTACAACGACGCCAGCGACATCGATCGGCTGGTGGAGAGGCTCGCGGCGCTCACGACTTGATCAACCAGGCGAGCTCAATCCCGCCCGACACCAGCCAACTCGCGGCCATCTCGCGAGTCAACGCACCCCGCCCCTGGGCGCCATAGAGGTCGAGCTCGGCGAACAGACTGATCGCATCGCTGACCGGGACCGACAGCTTATTGTAGGACTCGATGACCAAGCCGAGCTCATCCGTCGCCTCGCTACCGTCGTCGATCAGGTAGCGCAGGCTCAAGCGGCTGGTCCACACCAGATAAGGCGTCAGCGCCCACTTGAGCTCGTAGGAGAGGTTCAGACCAGCGCTCTGGCTCGTATCCTCGGGGTCAGAGAAATCAACTTCAAACACCCCGCCGAGCTTGACCACGTCGACGTACTGGCTCGGGCTGAGGTGCAGACCGGCGTCGGCGCGCGCCTTCTTCTGATGCGGCAGGGTGGCATCCTCATCGTCGGGGTCGGGCGGCGGCGTGAACTCCGTGTCGAGCTCGAGCCGCACGTACGGCTTGAGGGTCGTGCCGGCCTCTCCGACCATGACCTCAAAGGCGTTGAGCCGTAGATCGGTCGAGGCGCGCAGATCATCGATCGGGTTTTGCTCATCGATCTCGTCGCCGAACTGCTGGCTGAATTCGGCGTTGAGCCGCGTCTCCCAGGCCAGGCTGGGGTCGTCGTAGAGCATGGCAATGCGGCCCCGGCCGACGAGGGTGGTGTTGTCGGGGGAGGTGAGCCGGGTCTCGCCGGTGCCCGCGTAGGCGGCGACGTTCGCGGTGTTGCCGTAGATCGAGCCACGCAGGGAGATCTCCTCAATATTGAGGCTCCACTGCGGCTCGCGTATCGCCGCCAGATCAGCAACCAGCGCCTCGAGAAAGGCCAGCGGCACGCCGGGGCCGCCGGCCGCACCGGGCTGTGCCGCCTCCCGTTCCAGGGTCGCGAGGATCAAGTCGCGCAGCAGGATTTCGCTGCCCGACGGATCCGCGACCCAACCCCGGTCGTCGGAGATGAACTTCGCCTCGGCGCCGGTCACCGCGATCCCAGCGCTCGTCCCGAGCAGCTCGATCACCGCGTCGGTGAGCGCCACCCAGTAGCGCTGGTCCGCGTCGATCGTTCTACCGCGGATCAAACCGGCCGCCGGGTCCAAGCCCGCGGCAAACAACAAGGCGTTCGGCGGTCCGCCGCTCAACCGCTGTTGGGCCACGAAGGTCGCGATCTCGTTTAGAAGCTTGCCGCTCAACCGCACGCGCCGGATCGCGTCGGAGCTCGGCACCCATTTCTCGACCACCCAGCGCGGCACCGCGCCGACGATCTCCGCCCGCCGGTCCAGGTTGCGGCTCAGGGCCACCTCCGTTGCCAACTCGAGTGCCATGGCGTTGGTGACCACCCGCATCCAGAGCGCGTCGGAAAAGACCGCTGGGTACGCCTCCGGGTAGGGCCGCCACCGGCCGCGATGCAGGATGCGGTCGCCCCACACCATGGCGCTCAGCGCCTCGTCCCCGGCGACCACCCGGGCCGGGTCGGGCAGCAGGATGCGCGTCGCGGTCTCGATGCGCTCCTCCTCCAGGGAGCGCCAGGCCCGTTCCTGTTCGCGATCCCGATCCCCCGGCTCCATCACCGCCCAGGCCTCCTCCTCGACTCCGGTTAGCTGCCAGCCGCTGGCCGAGGGCCCTACGAACTGGGCGCGCAGGCGCCCCACTCGACCGCCACCGACCCGCACCCGAAAGACCGGCTGCTGGAACCGGGATTGGTAATCCACGTCGACCGTCGGTCGGATCTCGTGTCGCCGGTGGATGCGACGCAGGTCCGTGCCGCTGCCGCCGCCGATCACGCCGTCGACCCAGCCGGCATCGATCGCCCTGTCGACGTCCGGATCGTATTCCGGCACCAGGAGCAACGAGAGATCAGGCCGGCGGCCAAGCTCCCGATGGATCAGCGCGGCGGCCTCCTCGAGGGCGAGCTCCGGGTCGCGCAACGTCCAACCGGCGCGGCCGGCGGTGGAGAGCTCCTGCAGTTGGTTGGCGCCCACCATGCCGATCACCGCCACCCAGAGATCGTCGATGCGGGTGAGCAGGTAGCGGGGGAAGGGCTGGGCCGCGGTCCCGGCGATCTCGAGGTTGGCGGCCAGGTAGCGCAGGCCGTGCTGTGCCGCGAGCTCGGTGAGACGATCCGGGCCGAGGCCGAGCTCCATCGCCGAGGGTACGAGCACGTCGACCCCAGCCTGTTGGGCCGCGACGGCACAGAACCGCTGTAGGGCCGGCCCCTGGGAAGGCCCCGCGACCCCACCGGGCTGCAACACCAAGGGAGGGCTCGGCGCCTCACCTCGCAGCTGACCGAGGTCGGCCTTGATGCGGCTGCCGCGGCCAATGCGCCGGCCGAGCATGTAAACCGCGGCCTGGCTCTCCGGAGTGGTCACGAAGCTCACCCCGCCAAATTGCGGGGTGTAGTCCAAAAGGTCAGGCGACGGCGGCGGGTGAGGCCCCTCCCCTATCTCGAGCACCACCGCCGAGCCCTGGTCATCGACGTGGCGTACCAGGCGGCCGGTGGTGCGGCGCAGGTTCGGGAAGCGCCGGTTGATGCCCGCCTCCTGCTCAACCACCTCCAGCCAGTCGAGCTCCGGGTTATAGGGGATCTGAAAGAGGACCTCGTTGGGGCTCACCAGCACGGGCAGATCATCGGCGAGCACCTCGGGGAAGAAGTAGGCCGGCCCGCTCACCCAACGGCGCGCCGCGGTCGTGTCGGTGAAGTCGCGCATGGGAAATACGTAGCGGTCGCCAGCGGACAGCGCCGCCTCGCCGACGCTGACCACCAGCACGTCGCCCGGGTTGTTCTCAAAGTGCTCGAACAACGGGATCACGAAGCTCATGTGGTTCGCGCCGGAGCCGAGACAGCCCGGGGCGTTGAACAATAGATCGACCGTTGCCCCGGGCGGCGCCGCCGGACCAGCGTGGGCAGGCAGGGACCCGAGCAGGATGCCCGCCGCGGCGACTAGGAGGATGGGGAAGGGAGCGGGGCTCAGGGGATTGAGAAGCGGGTCACGGTTCAGGAGAGGCGTGGGGCCCGTCCTAGAGATCCTGAGCACCCGGTTGCGTCGGCCGACGTCGGGGCGCAGCGAGGGCGCGAGCCCGGTCGACCTGGGCTGAGAAATGGAGATCTCGGCTAGGCAGCCTGCTCTTTTTCCTGCGCCACGCGGTAGAGCAGGTCGACGAGCTCGCCGATGTTCTTGAGCTCTGCCAGCTCCGAGCGGGGCACCTTGACCTTGAGATCGCGCATCGAGCAGGAAACCACCTCGACCATGTCCAGGCTGTTCGCGCCCAGCTCCTTCATCGAGACCTCGGCGGTGATGGCGCCTTCCTCGACGTCCTCGAGGTTGTCCATCAAGTTCTCTTTGACGACGTCCATGACCTTATCTTTGGTGACCATCTGGGATTCTCCGTTACTTTCCTTGCAGCGATTCGTTGTCGTGAACCGCCCATCTAGCTCTCCCCCGAAAACCGACTCTCCGCCGCCACACGGCCCGAAGTTCCGGGCCCTTACTGCATGGCTTGCGCCGAACAATCAAGGGGTCCGGGGACCGGTTGGCGATTTTGTTTGACGAAAACGACCACGTCTCTCGTTCCTGTCGAAGGGCGGCGGACCGGCTCAGTGAAAGGTGCCGGTCAAGGCGCGTACATCCTCGACGAGTTTGCGCAGGTTTGCGGCGGTGTTCTCTTGGCTGTCGGTGCTGAACTTCGGCACCTTACGGTGCCACTTCTTGCCGAGCATCCCGCCCAGGATCTGCTTGGGGCCCACTTCGATCAGAATAGCCTCGGGCCAGCGATCGACGACCCGGTCGACCGATTGGCGCCACAGCACCGGCCGATGGACGTGGGTGGAGAGCAGATCCACGAAGGCGTCACGGCTCGGGTCCGTCACGAATTCACCGAGTCGGTTCGGCAGGTAGACCGAGCGCGGCGGCCGGAAGCTCACCTGCCCGAGGTGCTCTGCGAAACGGTGGCCCACCGGCTCGAACATCGACGAGTGCATCGGCACGTGCTTCTCGATCACCACCGCGTTGACGTAGGTCTCCTCGTCGAGGATCCGCAACAGCTCATCCACCGCCGCCGGCTCACCGGCGACCACCTGCTGGCGGGGGGAGTTGAGGTTCACCACCTCGACCACGCCCGCGTTGCGGGCTCGCACTACGCTCTGCTCGAGCTCCTCGAGATCGATCGGGAAGATGGCGGCCATGATGCCGCGGGGACCATCGTCGTAGGCGCGGCCCCGTTCTTCCACCGCGAGCAAGGCGTCGTCGAAATCGACCGCGTCGATGTGCACCAGGTGATTCCACTCACCGAGGCTCAGCCCGAGGGAAAAATCGGCCCGGATCCCCTCCGCCTCGAGAATGCGCAGGAAGAGATGGTTGGCCAGGAACATGCCGATTTGAACGTCGCGGTTGCGGGCAAAGATGTCCGGGTTGTCACTGCGGTAGTGGGCGGCGATGTCGCGACCCAGGGTATCCGACGCCTCGGCGATGATCTGACGGCCAGGCGCGTGGAGCTCCACCAGCTTCTCGAGCATGCTCGGGTAGCAGGAGCTCTGGCCGGGAAACATGAACACCGGCTGTTTGGCGGAATCGTGCAAGGGATACTCCTCTATGAACCCTTTGAGGGACCGAGCCGGGGCAAACGTTCAAAGTTCCTGCGTCCGCACCCTTAGCCTAGCTCCAGGGTTGACGGTCGTTTACTCCCTATTCCGGCCGCCGCGCATGACAAATAGTCGATATCACAAGTTAACAACACCGCGCACTTAGAACAATTATATGACGCTCGTCAAGTCCACCATTACCTGTCCATCGGATTCCAGCGGCGTTGGTGACGACCCAATGCCAGCCCGGGGGCACGGCGGAGGCCCCTGGGGATCCACCGCAACGGGCTCATCCCCTTCTTTCCAACCGAAATCCCCCAGGTGGGGCCAAAAAACCGATGTCCGGGGCAGCGCCCTGGGCCGCCCCGCGATCGAGGATCTGCCGTTGGCCCGCGTGCGTCGCTGTCTGGAATATGACGAATATCATCACACACTAGGTTAACGCGTTGCGATGGGCCGTTGGCTCAGGGGCCGTCAACGATCCCCTCGAGCGCTTCGGGCGGATCGTCGATCTCCGCTTCCCGTGGATCGAAACGACATCCCGGGCCGGGAGCCTTGGTCGGAAGGTTTGACCAGTCGAAGCCGGGGTCTTCTTTGCCGGAATTTCCACAGGTTAGACCACTTTGGGAGGATCCGGACCCACTCCGGGCGAATTCCGTCTCCTAGGGACGGAGCCGAGGGCGTTCGCTCCGACGGGAGCATGCTAGACGGAGCGTACCATCCCAGACCGACGCGCCGCGTCACGGTGTTCTTGGGCGTATGACAGATGTCATATCTAGACCCATTT
>JAUUZB010000678.1 GCA_030590185.1 Deltaproteobacteria bacterium | reverse complement strand
TTCATCACGCCAACGACGAGCGGATATTCGTTCTCAATCTCGTCCGAGCTCTTGTACTTGTGGTCGTGCAGGTAGGTGAGGCCGTTGAAGCTGAGAAACTGCTCCACGACATCGGAGCGCAGGTAGAAGGAGACCGGGGTCGAGACCGACACATCGGGTGCATTTGGATCTCGAGCGCGCGCCTCCTCCAGGATACGGGCGGCCAGCACAATGCCGGCGGCCTTCCCCCCGATAGTGCCCATGCGCTGGTCATCGCCGATGATCGCCTCCACCAGCGACTCAAAGTCCCTGATCCACATGTAGTGCTTGGCGATGCCGATAAACTCGAGCTGCTCCGAGATAAAATGGCGGATGAGCGCGACCCGGGAGGCCATCGACTCCCGCGCCGAGAGCGCCGTCTGGCCCCGGGGCAGGCGGCAAAACCGTCGCACGGCGTCCGCGATGACCCTAAAAGAGACCGACGAGAGGGTTACGATCTCCTCGAGGCTCTGGGCCTCCTCCCGTTTGCGCGTGAGGTTCACCAGGTCATCTATCTCTTCATGGGAGAAACCGGCGGCGGCGTGCTCGATGGTTAGCTCGTGGATGCTCGCCTTCTCTTGCACATCCCAACGGCGGGCCTGTTGTACGTTCTCGTCGGGGGCCACGGGCCCCTTCTCGGTCGGCTTGTCAGCGCGGCGCCGAGCCTCGGCGTGGAGCTCATCAATGGTCACCACCCCGGCGCTGTGGAGAGCGACGAGCAAGGTTCGCAGGATTCGGGAGCGCAGCCGCGGGTATTCCTCGAGCTTGGCCTCAATAAATTGCCGTTGGGCTACGGCCTCGGGGCTCGGTTTGGACACAGTCTTCACGCTCACTGGTGCGCAGCTAGTCACAGCCCCGCGTACCCAACCCCCCGAAGGTATCCTCGGCGAAGCCGTCCCACTCCACGCTGGGGTCGAAGACATCGGAGGCGATGCGATCACCGATGGTCACCGTGCAGATCCGGCGCAAGGTGTGGTTGGCCGTACTGGTAGGATCGACGCCCCACCCGGTAACCGGATCCGCTCCGATCTCGCCGATGACGTCCTGAGTCACCCCATCGCAAATGAGTGCCACCGCGTCATTACCGTTGAAGGCGAAGTTGTTGTCCGATTGGTCGCAGCTCACCGAGGTCGCCAGCCCCACGGTACACAGCACCCGAACCGCCCCGGGCGCCAATGCGTGACTGGTGAGATCAATGTCACCGAGCGGCACGGTGTTGCCGTTGAAGTAGATCTTCACCTGGCAAGTGGAGAGGTCGGTAGGCCCAACGCCGGCGTTGTAGATCTCGAGCGCCTTGTTGGTGCTGCTGCCCTCCACGTACTCGCTGAAATAGAGGTTGGGGCCCGTGCTCACCACCGTGGTCAGGTGCCCGGCGTTGGCGGGTTCATAGGCGCCCTCGTCCTGATCGCAGTAGCTCCAGGCCCGGCCGCCATCGGCGGTAAATCTGAAGGCGACGTCGTAGACGCCCGGCGCCGGGGCGGGGAAGATGCCGACGTGCTGATCCATCTGGGCGTCTAGATCTGGGGCGGCCGGCGCCAACCACGCCGGGTCGGTTGCCGCGGTCACCCAGCTCCAGGCGGGATCGGAGGGATCGACGCCGTCGGGACCCACACCGACTTGGCCGCGCAGGGCTGGATGAGGATCACTGCCATCGGTGAGCTCGGTCAAGCCGAGGTCCTGAACCCGGCCGTGGACTACCTGGGGCAAACCCTCCTCGACGTCGATCAGATCCGCCGGCCAATCGAGCCGGCAGCGGTCGATGGTGTTCTTGCAGGGCAGGTTGGCGCTCCCCGGCGTCCCGTAGTGGTCGCCCAGCGGTGCCGTGGTACGCGACAGGCACCAGTTGGCGCCGTCGTCGTTGGCGGTCCCGTCCAGGTTGTTCGGGTCCAGCGCCATGGCGACGCCGTCGGCACCAGGGAAATCGACCGCGTCATCATATTGTAGCTCGTCGATCACCGTGGCAGCACAGGTAAGCGTCAGGTGGTCGGCCGACACGAGGGTCGTCCCGAGGACGTGGTCCGCGGTCAGGCCGCCGTTGTCCGTGGCGGAACCGACCAACAGTAAGTAGTCGTTGGCCGGCACCAGGCCGCCGTAGATCTGGAAACTGCCGGCGTCGCTGGCCAGGGTGCACTCGTGGAGGGCGAGATCCTCCCCGGTCAGGTTAGCGAGCTCCAGCCACTGGGACCGGGCAGCGTCGAGATTGCTCGGTGGGGTGTGGGTGACCTCGGAGAAGATGACCTCGCCCGCGAGCGGCGCGCGGAAGCTACCGGTGCACTGGCCGGCGTCGCAGGTGCCACCGAGCAGTGAGCAATCGAAGTTGCTGAAGCTGTAGTCACACACGGCGGTGATGCCGTCGACCTCGCAGGCGCCGGCCGGCGAGGTGACGGTGGTCACGCCGTCCCCAGCGCAATCGGCTACGGCCGGGCAGGGATCACCGGCGCACGGGTTGTCGACCGTGATCAGGCGGCTGGCGTCCACGATGTCGTAGGCCGGGTCGAGGCTGTCCCGGTCGCAATAGGTCCAGGTATCGGCGCTATCGAGGGAGAAACGGAAGCCGTGATCGTAGGTCCCAACCGCCGGCGCGGGATAGGTCGCTCGGTACTCGTCGTAGTCGACGTCGTTCATGTTCTGGTCGTCCCAGGCGAGGTTGGCGGCGGCCGGGGACCAGGTCCAGCTCCCCGGGTTGGCGGACGGGTCGCTGTCCTCCGGCCCATAGCCGGCCTCGGCGCGCAGGTTCGGGTGCTCGTCGATGCCGTGGGTCAGGTCGGTGAGCCCCTCGTTGAAGACGCGCCCGATGGCGACGAAGTCGAGTCCGGCGACCGCGGTCTCCGATAGACCGGCCTGCACTCGGCAGGTGTCGATGGTTAGATCGGGCGGCGGACAGGGTGGATTGGTGGCGCCCGGGGATCCCAACATACCGCTGCTGCCATAGCCACCCGGCGCCGCGCAGAAATTGAAGCGCGAGTCGTTGGAGACGTGGTCGTAGAGCGTCGGGTCGAGCTGGGTCGCAACCGCAAGACTGACGAAGCCCGCCGTGTAGCCGACGCGATCGATCAGCACGCCGCCGCAGGAAAACACCACCTCGTCGACGGTGTTACCCAGATGAAAGCCATCGAGGATGTAGTCCGGGCTGGGCAGCTGGTTGTTCAGACCCGGGTCGGCGGTCTTGGCGAGCAGGATCGCGCTGTGGGCTGGCGCCGCGAGGATGCCGAGGATGGTGTGGTTATCGATGTCATCGTCCGCGAGGCTGCAACCCTCGAGATTGAAGACCTGATCGGTTGTGTTGTGCAGCTCCAGCCACTCGCCGAAGTCATCCCCGATCTCAGTGTAAGCCATGATCTCGCTCACGATCACCTGACCCGCTTCATTTGGCGGGCCGGCCCCACCCACGCACTCGCCGTCGACGCAGGAGGCACCGATCACCGAGCACTTGTCCTCCCGGCTCTGATACTCGCAGGTCGCCTCGGTGCCGTTGGCGGTGCACTCGCCGGGGCCCACGAAGACGATGCGGGTATAGCCGTTGGCGTCGCAGATCGGCGGGTCCGGGTTGGTGCAGGGGTTATTGCCGCAGGGGTTAGGCACGACGGTGAGCAGACCCGCATTCTCAGGCTGCCAGCCGTCTTCGCTGCCGTCCTCCCCCGGCTCGCCGGTGTCGAGGTCACAGACCGTCCAGCGAAGTCCGCCGTCCCCGGAAAACCGGATTGCCATCGCGTAGTCACCGGTGACGAACGGCGCCGCCGCGGATCCGACATACTCGTCGATCTCGCCCCCTTCGGTGTCGAAGAACTCGAGGTTGCCAAAGGCCCCGAACCAGACCCAGGCCAGGTTGCTGACCGGACTCGAATCGACCGGGCCGAAGCCGACCATGGCGGCGAGCTGCGGATCGCTGTCGAATCCGGAGGTGCGAT
>JAUUZB010000157.1 GCA_030590185.1 Deltaproteobacteria bacterium | reverse complement strand
GCGGACGTTCGGCCAGGACCCCTGCGTACGCCGGGCACCCGTGCTATGCCTCTCGGATGGCCAAGTGCACCCATTGTTCCCGCGGCAAGGCCCGCCGTGCCTGCCCCGCGCTCTCCGGCCCGATCTGCCCCACCTGCTGCGGCGAACACCAACGCCACGCGATCGCCTGCCCAGATGACTGCGCCTATTTGCGCAACGAGGGGCAGGGCCGTGGTTACCGTTCGGTGAGCGCTGCGGTCACCCAGTTCGCCACCGACTGGGAACAATGGAGCGTGGCCGCCACGAACGAGTTCTTTTGCGACCATGAGCACCGCCTGGGCCCGTGGGAAGACTCCCTGATCGGCGCCTACGTCGCGGTCGGCTACACCGACGGGGACGGTCGGCGGGCGGTTGACCACTGGGCCGAGGAGCATGGCGCTGGTTTGCGCCCCGACGAGCAGGAGGCGCTCGAGGCGCTGCTCGGCGCCCAGTTCTCATTGTTCGAGGTCCAAGAGGTGAACAAGGGCGAGAGTCTGACCCTTCTCGATCTGGTGTCCGACGACCGCCTCTTGGTACGCGAGCGCACCGCTTCCCACGACATGATCAAGTACTCCCTCATCCTCGGTTGGGTGATCCATCCCGGTGATCACTGGGAGCTCATGGGCGCGCAGTGCGAGGTGCCGCGCTCGTACCGCGACGATATCCGCGCGGCGATGGTGGAGACGATCGACAATGTCCTGAAAGATGATCCGGACGCCTCGCCCCAAGTCGTGATGAGCAAAGCGAGCGCCGTGGCTATGCTGGTGTTACGCGAGGCGGTGCTCGCCCGGGGAAAGCCGACCCTGCTAACCACCGACGGCGAAGAGATCATCTTCTGCGAGGCGGCCTTTGCGGTCCAAGATGAAGCGGCGGTGCGTTCGCGGCTGGCGCAGAATCCTGACCTCGACGTTCACGACGATGGGTATGTTTGGCTGGGCACGCCGTCCAGCGGGGCGGGAGCGGTCGGCAAGGTGGTGCTAGGCAATCTGTTCTTCAGGGGGGAACGGTTGATCCTATCGACGCAGTCGCGGGAGCGGTTGGAGCAAGGCAAGGTGGCTTTCGGTTCCTACCTCGGCAACTTGGCCGCCCACCTGCTCGACAGCGTGGAGGATCTCGATGTCGCCATGGCCGCGGCCTCGGAGCAGGTCGCGCGGGCGAAGAAGTCCTCCCAGTCCATGCTCTCCCAAGAGGTGCAGGCTGAGGTCACGGTCAAGGTGCTGGAAGAGCACCTCGCTCGGTGGGTGGATGATCCGCTGCCGGCGTTGGATGGGAAGACACCGCGCCAGGCGGTGAAGAGCGACGGGGGGCGAGCGGCGGTGATTGCCATCTTGAAGGACCAAGAGCACGCCGCGTTGGGCTTGGTTGGGGGAGAGGGGGTGGATTTTTCAAAGGTCCGGCGGGAGCTCGGGTTGGAGGATGATTAGGGGATGCCGGGCGCAGCCTTTACCCCACCCCGACTCACCGCTATGACCTGACGTGCCGTACTACGGCCAACCCCCACCATGACGGACACCGAGAAATCTCCCCCCCTCTCCGGGACCGCCACCGCGCACGAGTCGCGCTACCGGATCGTCGAGGAGGGGGATCGGCGGTTCGTGGTCTGCGACGGCTCGCCAAACATCCACGTCCTCGTCGAGCGCGGACTCTCCGTCACGGAAGAGGACCGCAAGGATTACCCCGACCAAACCGTCTTTCTCGACGGCGCCTTCACCGGGCCGCCCTTCCTCGACAACGAGCGACGGCAGTACTCACTCGACCACCATGCCGGCGGGGTGCCACGGCCCTTCCTCATGGCCACCTGCGAGCAGGCGGCGATCATGGTGCTCGAGGGACTGCCGCTCGACGAGGAGCAGTGGCAAGTCTACGTCAACGACCCGGACCTCGACGCGGTCCTCGCGGCCTGGTTGATCATCAACCACGCCGCCATTCACAAGAAGAACAGCGCGGCGCTCTGCAAGGTCATGCCGCTGATCCGGGTCGAAGGACACATCGACGCCCATGGGCTCGACATGCCGGCGTTCACAGGCTTGCCGCGACCGCTCTACGAACAGTACCTCGAGCAGATCCACGACTTGCGCGGTGACGAGATCGCGCTCAAGGCCGCCACCGAGTGGGGCACAACCGACTTCGTGGCCCACACCAAGAACCTCTTCGACCGCCTCGACGGCTTGCTCATCGGCTCCGGCGACTGGGAAGCGCTCACCGCCATCAAGGAGCTCGGCCGCCGCTCCCTCGGCCAGGGAAAAATCGCCATCCTCTGTCGCTCCGGCCAGGACATCTATTCCCTCGAGGAGCGGCTCGAGGAACGCTTCGGCGACAAGATCGCCATCATCGCGCTCGATGCTGGCGATGGCCGCTACACCGTGCGCCTCGTCGATCAGTTCCTGCGCAAGGACCTGAACGCCCTCTACGGTGCGCTCAACGCCGCCGACCCCAACGCCAAGGACAGCGACCTGTGGGGCGGCTCCGCCGACATCGGCGGGTCGCCGCGCAAAAACGGCACCGGCCTCGAGGGGGGACAGATCCTCGATATCGTCAAGCAAGTCCACGGGTCCAAGGAGAGCATCTGGAACCGGGTGTGGAACGCCGTCAAGCCCTGAGCTCAACCTACGTCGGTTGAACGGATCCGGACGGCGGCCATCGCTGCCCCACCGCCATTGCCCTTGGCCGGCGCGCCATCTGCCGGTACGCTGGCCGCGGGAGTATTGGATGTTGAGTTGGGTTCGAGTCACGTGTCTCCTCATCGCCGGGCTGCTCGCACCTAGCGCCTTGCACGCTCAGGTGGTCGTCCACGTCGAAGGCCAGGGCGCCAAGAAGATTCGCAACCAGCTCAGCAAGGCGTTGCCCGAGGGGATCAACGCCGTTGACCCAGCTGCATTCACGAGCGCCTTGGGACGCGAGGCGCTCGGCAACGAGGCTGTCGCCCCTGGCAACCAAGAGGCGCTGGTGGCCGAGCTCTCCGACGCCGCCAAGAAAGCCGGCGCGCAGCTCGTCATCGTGGCCCTGGTCAAGGCCGGCGGGAAGTCCATGTGGCTGCTGGCGGTGCAGACGGCCGATAACAAAATCGTCCACGACGCGACCTACACCGTGCGCAAGATGGTCACCAAGGGCAAGAAGCGCCGGCGCAAGAAAGTGCCCGGGCCGCTGAACCTGCGCGCCGCCAAGACAGCCCTCGCACCTATCTTGGCCACCGTCACGCCCCCACCCCCGGTCGAGACCGAGACCCTGGCCGCCGCGCCCGCCGAATCAAATGAGGTCGTCGAGCCCGAAGAGAGCTCCCGCCGCTCACGCCGCCGGCGCTATGGCCCCGTTGATCCCGAGCTGCGCAGGTCCGGCCTCTACGGTGAGCCACGCTTCTTCATCGCCGGTCGCAAGCTCTCCTTCTTGCGCCGCGGCGACTACCTGCGTGGTGTGCGGGCCCACGCCATCCCGATGCTCGGCGTCAACTCCGAGTTCTACCCGGGGGTGCTTTTCGACATCGACGCCATCGACTGGCTCGGCGTCGGCTTCCGGTTCGCCACAGCCCTCTCCCTCGCCGCCCACGATCCCGACAACGACGCCGACACCTTCGATACGACCTACTGGACCGTCGAAGGCGACATCCGGCCGCGCTTCAGCTTCGGGCCGGTCACCCTGGCGCCCGCGGTCGGGGTTGGCGGCACCACCTTCGACTTCACCGTCCCCACCGGGAGCCTGCTGACCGGCCAAACACCGGGGGTGAGCTACGTCTACCTGCGCGCCGGCGCCGACGTGCTGCTCTACTTCGAGCCGGTGAGCATCTTCGGCGGAATCTCGTACTTGTATAACTTCTCCATCGGGACCCTCGGCGAGTACTTTCCAAGCCACGTCAGCATGGGCTTCAGCGCCAAGCTCGGCGCGGCCTTCCAGATCCTCGACTGGCTCGAGGTGCGCGCCGGGGGGGACTACACGCAGATCTCGCTCAAGTTCGAGCCCGAGGCCGGCTCGGTGTATCAGGCCGTGTCCGGCACCGACCACCTCTACGGCGGGTTCGTCGGGGTCGCCGTATTCTATCCGCCCTGATCGTCGCGCCAGGGTGGCTGGCCTGTGCTAGTCTTCAACCATGCGTCTGCTCCTCTGCGCTGCCATCTCGTTCGCCGCGTTACCCGCCGCGGCTCAACCCAGCGAGTGTGACTCGCCGGATGCGGACTGGCTGTTCTGCGAAGACTTCGAGCAGGGCGGACTCGGCTGGGAGGCCTGGTTCGCTCAATCGCCCTTTGTCGAATGCCTCGGCTGCTCGGGCGGCTCCGACAACCCAGACCGGATCATGCTCGACGGGGACCCCGCCCGCGCCATGGAAGGCGACTGGTCCCTCTATATGCCGGCCGAGGCGGCCGCCGACTACCGGGGCGCATCGCTCGGCTTCCGCAGCTGTGAGGGCACCAAGCAGGTCGGCTGCACACCGCTGACCGGCTACGATCAGCTCTACTACCGCGCTTGGCTCTTTCTGGCCGCGGACCACCAATACGTCCACCACTTCATGTCGATCGCGGGCACCCGCCCGAACAACTACTGGGACTCGGACGGTAACGCCGGGTGTCGGCCCAACGGCTACCGCGCCGCGGGCACCACCGTCGACTTCAACCCCAGCCACGAGCTGTTCTTCTACACCTACACCCCGGACATGAACTGCGACGACATCTATGCTGGCGGCGGTTACTGCGGCGACATGCAGCCGGGTATTTGCGACGGCTGCGCCGACAAGGAGATGCCCTGCACCGGCGAGCCGGAATGCTGCTGGGGGAACCACTATTCCACGGACCCGCGGCCGGTGTTGCCGGTCGGACGTTGGGTCTGCCTCGAGATGATGATGCGGCTCAACACGCCCACCCAGTCGGATGGCGAGATGAGCTTCTGGCTCGACGATCAACTCGGCCACGCCCAGGCCGGCATGTACTGGCGGGACGCACCCGAGCTCCAGCTCAACAAGATCTGGTTGCAGCACTACATCGCCAGCGGGGACGCGTCGCAGAGCAATCGAATCTGGTGGGACAACGTCATCGCCTCCACATCGCGCATCGGCTGCGGCGAGGGACCACCGCCCGAGGATGGCGCGCCGCTGCCGGACGGTGCCGGGCCACCCGATGGCGGGCCACTGCCGGACGGCGGCGGCTCCCCGGGGGGAGATGAGCGCAGCGGTGGGGATAGCGCGACAATCACTGGAGACGGTGCGACCGGGCCGGGCCAGGATCCGGTGGACCTGGACCCACCGTTGTTCGCGGGTTGCTCCTGCGCCCAAGGCGAGCCAGGGGGGCTGGGGATCGTGGCCCTGGGCGTCCTCGCCGCCTTGGGGTGGGTCTGGCGACGGCGACGACGCTACGCCCCCGCGGGTTGAGCTGGGTGGCGGGGCAGGGGGTCGAGGGGTTGGCATAGCCCGGCGAGCTGGAATAAAGACACCCGATGCCACTTGACACTCAGTGCCAGTTTGGTAGTCTCCGACTCGCCAATCATGACCCTGCGCGAGCGAAAGAAAGCCAAGACCCGAGAGGCCCTCGCCGGGGCTGCCCTCGATCTGTTCGCGGCGCAGGGGTTTGACGCCACCACCATCGACGAGATCGCCGCCGCCGCCGAGGTCTCACGCCGCACCTTCTTCCGCTACTTCCCGAGCAAAGAAGCGGTGCTCTTTCCGGACCGGGAGCGCCGGCTGGAGCTCTTCCGGGCGTTGATCAACGAGGCGCGGGACGGCGAGTCACGGATCGAATCGGTGCGGCGGGGGATGTTGTTGCTGGCCGAGGATCACGTGGCGCAGCGCGAGCGGGTCCTTCTCCAGCAGCGGATCGTCGAGGCCTCGCCGGCGTTGCTCGCCTATGATTTTGAGCTCGACCGGCATTGGGAGAACGCCATCGTCGATGCCCTCAACGGCGCTGGTACCGGCCGCCGGGGATCCGGGGGCCGCGGTGGCTCAGCCCGTCGCGGCGCGCTCCCCCACGCCCGCGCCCGCTTGGTCGCAGGCGCCATCATGGGCGTGATCCGCGCCAGCCTGCGGGAGTGGTACGACAGCCATGGCAGCCTCGACCTCGTTGCCCTCGGCGAAGAGGCCTTTGGCCTCCTGCGGGCCGGTATCGCCAGCGAGTCGAAGCCGACCGCGCCCAGACGCCCTACCCCACGCAAGAAAACAACCCGGGCGCGCTGAGCGCCCAAGGAGTCCGCGATGATTCAGATGCCAAAGAAGGGCCTGAGCAAGAAAGCCGTCCAGGAAAAGCTCGACGACTTCGCCGCCAACGACTTTGCCTGGCGCAGCGGCCGCAGCTTTGCCTACACCTTCGACGCGGGCAAGGACGCCGACGCCGTGGCCAAGAAGGCATTCACCGCCTTCATGTCCAAGAACGCCCTGGACCCGACCTACTTCCCGAGCGTGCTGGAGATGGAGAACCACATCGTCTCCATGGCCGCCTCACACCTCAACGGTGACGAGCAGACCGTGGGCGCCTTCACCAGCGGCGGTACCGAGAGCATCCTGCTCGCCCTCAAGACGGCGCGCGATTACTTCAGACACGTACGACCGGACATCAAAGAGCCGGAGATGATCCTGCCGGCCACGGCCCACGCCGCCTTCCACAAGGGCGCCCACTACTTTGGCATCAAAAAGGTGATCACCAAGGTCGACCCGGAGACCTTCCGCGCCGACCCAGAGGAGATGCGCGCCGCCATCACCAACAACACCATCCTGCTGGTCGGCTCCGCCACGAGCTACGCCCACGGTGTGGTCGATCCAATCCCCGAGCTCGGCCAGCTCGCCATCGAGCACGGTCTGTTGCTGCACGTCGACGGTTGCATCGGCGCCTTCCTGCTCCCCTATTTCAAGCGCTTCGGCGCCCAGACGCCGGCCTTCGACTTCTCGGTCCCGGGCGTAACCTCCATGTCGATGGACCTGCACAAGTACTGCTACGCGCCCAAGGGCGCCTCGGTGGTCTTGCACAAGTCGCTCGAGCTGCGGCGGCATCAGCTCTTCGCCTGCGCCGACTGGACCGGCTACACCATGATCAACACCACCGTGCAATCGACCAAGAGCGCCGGTCCACTCGCCGGTGCCTGGGCGGTGATGAATTACCTCGGCGACAACGGCTACGAGAAAATCGCCCGCGAGCTGTACGAGGCGACGAACAAACTAGTGGACGGCATCGAGGCGATCCCGCAATTCCGGGTGCTCACCAAACCGGACCTGCCGCTGATCGCCTTTACCTCGGACGAGATCAACGTTTTCCAGGTGATCGACGCCATGGCCGAGCGCGGTTGGCACATCCAAGCGCAGCTCTCTTACGGCGACTACCAGGAAAACATCCACCTGTCGGTCAACCCGAACAACTTCCCCATGGTGGACGAGATGCTCGCCGACCTGCGCGAGGTCGCCGGCCAGATCAAGGGCAAGCCCCGGGGCAAGCTCGCCAAGACCGTCAGCATGACCTTTGGCCGACTCAACCCGGACATGCTCAACGACAAGATCTTCGCCAAGATTATCGGCATGGCTGGCATCCAGAG
>JAUUZB010000031.1 GCA_030590185.1 Deltaproteobacteria bacterium | reverse complement strand
TTTGGTGCTCGTCGCGGTCATGGTGCTCACTGCCAGCGTCGGGCTTCGAGGATTCGCGTCGCGCTCACAAACGCGACGTAGATCAAGGAAACGTAAAAGACGACATCCTTGATGCTGATCAGGCCGCGCATGAAGGGACGGAAGTGCTTGTCGTGCAGGGACAGGTAGGCGATCAACTCTTCAAAAGGTGGGCTCGCGATCTTGGCCACAAACCAAAAGAGCACGAAGACCAGCACCACCAGCACCCCGAGCACCAGCGCCACCAATTGGTTGGGTGCGATCGTCGAGCAGACCAACGACAGGGCCAGCGCCGCCGAGGCAAACAGGGTCATGCCGAGGTAACCGGCGAACAGGTGTGCCACGGCGACCTTGCCGTTGATCAGGATCAACGCCGGCATGTGCAGGGTCAGCACGGTCAGAATCAAAATGAAGCAGACCCCGGAGAGGAACTTACCGAGCACCAGCTGGTAATCTCGCACGGTCGAGGTTGAGAGGAGCGTCAAGGTGCCGAGCTGGCGCTCCTCGGCGATCAAGCGCATGGCCACGAAGATCGCTGCCGTGGCGTTGACCCCGCCGGCGAAGAAGAAGAAGCGCTGCAGCACCTCCTCCGAGAGCATGCTGCCCCGGCCGATCACCACCGTGTTGAAGAGCAGGCCGTGCAGGGCCAGGGCACAGGTGAGGATGATGAAGCCGATCGGCGATCCGAGCTGGGCGCCGAGGTCGCGGCGTAGGATCCACCAGATGTTACGCATGATGGCTGTCCCCCCCGATTGTGGGTTGACGGGTGAGCTCGATGAAGACCGCCTCGAGGCCGCTTTCGGCGCGGTCGATCCGTCGCAGGCCGAGGTCGGCGTTGACCAGGGTGGCGACGAGCTCCTCGCGGCAGTCGCGGCTGAGCTGAACCACCGCGTCTACAACTCCCTCGTTCTCGGCGATGATCCGGTGTCCGGTCACCGCGTCGAGGCTGGCCAGGGCGGTCTTTAAGGTATCCTCGCTGCCCCGCACCTGCAGATCGATGGCGAGCTTGGTGGCGCTCTGAGCCTTGGTGCCCAGCTCCTCCGGCGTGCCCTCGGCGACCTTGGTGCCTTGGTGCAGGACGATGATGCGGTCGCACATCTGTCGGACCTCAGACAGGATGTGGCTCGAGACGATGATGGTGCGTTTCTCGCGCAGGGAGCGGATCAGCTCGCGCGCGTGCACGATCTGCACCGGGTCGAGGGCGCCGGTCGGCTCATCGAGGAGGATCAGCTTTGGGTCGTGCACGATGGCGTGGGCAATGCCGACCCGCCGTTGATAGCCGTGGGAGAGGGTGCCGATGCGCTGGTCGAGCTTGGCTAGGATGTCGGTGGCCTCCGCAGCCTTGTGCACTGCGGCATCGACGTTGGTGGTGACGCCGTTGATCCGAGCCACGAAGCGCAGGAAGCCGGCGACCGTCATCTCCGGATAGAGCGGGGGCGTCTCCGGCAAGAAACCGATTCTCGCCCGCGCCTCCTCCGGCTCTAGGGCCATGTCGACCCCGTCGATCTCGATGCGGCCCGCGGTGGGCACCAAGAGGCCCGAGAGGATGCGCAGGGTGGTGGTTTTGCCGGCCCCGTTGAGGCCGAGTAGGCCCACGACCTCCCCGGGCTCGGCTGTGAAGCTGAGGTCGGAGATCGCCGGGAGCGCGCCGTAGTACTTGCTGATTTTTTGGGCGAGGATCATGGTTTCGTCGCAGGACCGCGGTTGGGCCCCAGCGAGGCATGACTTCCGTGTCATACCTGTGTTTCCAGCGGCCCCTATTACGAAAAAGCGCCCTACAATAAAAGGGGGAACAGGATCTTTTTTTATCTGGGCGCCGAGACGTTGCTCCGGCCAAACCTGCTCGGATATAGGGCCCGCATGCTCAAGGTAATGCGCGAATCGTCCCAGTCGTTTCTCATCTACATCATGTTCGGGATGTTGGTCTTCGTCTTTGCGGTCAGTTTTGGCCCGGGTTCGGGGAGCTGCGGCAAGACGGCGGTCGACTATGCCGCGATCGTCGATGGCGACATCATCCGTCCCCAAGAGTTCGGGACCATCTACCAGAACCAGCTCAACTACATGCGTCGCCTGCGCGCCTTTGGTGGTGGTCTCGACAACGACAAGTTGCAGAAGGAGATGCGTCAACAGGTGATCGATCAGTTGATCGAGAGCCGGTTGTTGACCCACGAGGCCGACCGCCTCGGGCTGACCGTCTCCGACAAGGAGCTGCTCGAGTTCCTCAAGCTGCGTTATGGCGTCGACCAGGTCGACTACTTCGATTACGAAGCCTGGGTAGTGCGCTCTCAGGGCACCACGGTGGTCAAATTCGAGAAGCGCATGCGCGGTCAAATCGTGGCCACGACCCTGCGACGCGTGGTCCGGGACAACGTCTCGATCAGCGACGACGAGCTCAAGGACACGTTCACCCGCGAGCACGACCGCGCCATGGCGACCTTCGTACGCTTCGATCCCCTCAAGGTGGTGAGCGCGACGCCGACCGACGCCGAGATCGACGCGTTGTTGGCCAAGGAGTCAGAGGCGGCCAAGGAGGCCTACGACAAGGATCTCTTCCGCTACCGCACCCCCAAGCAGGTGGAGGCGAGCCACATCCTCAAGAAGCTATCGCCGGAGGCCAGCGACGCCGACGTGGCCAAGGCACGTGGCCAGCTCCTCGAAATCAAGACCCAGCTCGATGGCGGCGCCGATTTTGCGGCCCTCGCCAAGACCGCCTCCGAGGACGAGGCCACCAAGGCCCAGGGAGGCGGGCTCGGGCTCGTTGGCCGCGAGGATCTCCCCGCCTCGTTGATCAACCAGCTCTTTGTGATGAAGACCGACGACGTCACAGAAGAGCCGGTGCGCTCGCCGGACGGCCTGCACCTCTTGAAGGTCACCAAGATTCAACCACCGGCCCGCCGGCCCTTCGACGAAGTGCAGCGGGAGGTCGCCAAGAACCTGTTGGTCGAGCGGGGCCGGGACGTCGCGGCGCGCACCCAGGCCGACGAGCTGCTCGCCCGCCTCGTTGCTGGCGAGGCGATCGAAGCGATCACCTGGACCCGTGACGAGGAACGCGAAAAGCGCGAGGCGGCCACCCAGAGCGGGAGCACGCTCAGTGATCCGCTGCCGGTGCGTAGCGACACGCCGTGGATTCTTGCTTCTCAGAAGGGGCTGCCCGGCATCGGTGACGATGAGGCGTTGCACGCGGCGGTCTTCGCGGCCACCGCCGAGAAGCCGCTGATCAACGAAGTCTATAAGGTAGGGCGCCATTACTTCGTGGTGCGGCTCGGGGAGCGCGAGATCCCAGACCTCAAGGATTTCGAGGACCAAAAGGAAACGCTGCGCGACCAGGCCCTAGCGAGCAAGCGCAACGACGTGTTCAAGTCCTGGGTCAAACACCTGCGCAAGAACGCCGATATCGTGCTCAATCCGGAGCTGTTCCCGCCCGCTGGCGGGGCTGAGCAAGGCGCCAGCTGAGGCCCGTCGCGGCCCCGCGACGATCTTTTTCGCGAAAATTCGTCTCCCCAGGTGCAAAACGGCCCTGATCTCCGTGCTTTGAGCTGAAGCGGGGTCGAGTGGGGAGCGTCTAACCCCAGACAGGGCATCCGGCACGTCCGGATCGTCGGATCCCAGGAGTATGATGATGGGGTGATCGGCACCAAACAGCTCGATTTGTTCGCTGGCGGCGGGCAGCCCAACGGCAAGGTCGATGTCGAGGGTCTCCGCGGGCGCATCCCGCCCGATATCCGTTTCGGTGCCTTGGGCTGGTCTCATCCCCAGTGGGGCACGGCGGTCTGGGCCGGCCCCCGCACCGCCGAGCGCCTCGAGCAGACCGGGCTGCCGGAATATGCCGCCGGGCCGCGGTTCTCGAGTCTCTGCATCCCGGCCGGCGCGGAGCCGCTATCGGCGCGGGCCCTGCGACGCTACGCCGGGCAGCTGCCGGCTAGTTTTGGGGTCGTGGTGGAGAGCCACGCGATGATCACCGCGCCCCGGCTCACCCGGGCCGCCGGCTCCACGCGTGGCAGGGTCAAGGTCAACCCGGGCTTTCTCCAGGCCGACGCCTTTGTCTCCGAGGTCTGGCGGCCGGCCTTCGACTGCCTCGCGGAGCGGCTCCATTGGGTACTGCTGGTCTTCCCGCCCGAGCTGCGCTCCGCCGGTATCCCACCCGCCGCCTTTGCCGAGCGTCTGGCGCGGTTTCTGGCCGCGGTGCCGAATCCGGCCCGTTGTGCCATCGAGGTGCGCGAGGCCGAATACCTCACCCTCGACTACGCCCGGGTGCTCGCCGCCTCCGGCGCGGTTCACGTGTTCTCCACGGCGCCCGCCATGCCGGACTTTGCCACCCAGGCGCAGTGGGCGCCCTCCGCCAACGAGGCGATCTTCCGCGTGGCGGATCCGGTCCATGGCCAATACCCATCGAGCACCGAGCGCCGGACCGCTCTCGTCGACCTGATCATGGACCATCCGCTGCGCCGCGCCGTGGTGTTGGTCGGTGACGATGCCGAGGGCTCCACGCCGGAGACCATCGACCGCCTGTTGCGTCAAACCGCCGACCGTTTTGCGCTCGAGCCTGACGTGGCGCTCGCGGGGTTGCCGCTGCGCTAGATGTATTTTGGGCACGGTGATGGTCGACCGCGGACCGCAGCGTAGTGGGTCATGCCCCCTCGCCGGCCCAGTACCCGGTCTTCTGCATTTCGCCGCTCCGACCCAAGGCTCGCACGAACACCCGCTCCTGTTCTGGGAAGACCGTGACATCCTCGGGGCAGTCGGTGCCGATGACGAGGACGACAGCGTCCGCTTCCCCTTCGTCGATCAGCTGGTGCGCGATTTCGTCCTTGGGTTTCCAGCACACGACATCGCCCGGTTGAAGCGCCAGCCGCTGCTCCTCGCCGTTCTCGAGTTGTCGAAGAGTCGGCGACCCCTGCAGGACGAGGAGGAGCTCTTCGTCTGCCGTGTGCCAGTGCAGGGGGCTCGACTTCGCTCCGGGCGTCAAACGGTCGCGATTGACGAACACTTTTGTTGCGCCAGCGCTGCGCGCCAAAGGTGTCCCGTGAACGCCGCCGCCGAGGTGACGCTCGGTCAGTGTTGTCGGGCCTTGGACCCAGGCCGGCCTGGCGTCGAGGGCCAGCACGTCAACGCCTCGCGCCTCGGCGGCGGCACGTGCTGCCGCGATGTGGGCTGGTGCCGCATTCGCCTCGGCGAAGACCCCCAGGGCGTCTATTCCTCGAACCAAGGTCTTTCCACTGTCCGGGTAGACACCGACTTCATCCGTCACCCAACCGTTGGAAAGGCCCAAGTAGCGCGCCTCTTTGGTGCCCCGGTTGATCGACTGGTGCGCGATGCAGGTACCTGGCGGGTAGGCGACCAGCTCGCCTGTGTGTAGGGTATATTCGGTGTAGCGCTGGGCATCAGGGGCTAGCTCACGGACGGTGAGCTCACCGTCGAGCACGAAGAACAGCTCTTCTTCGAAGTAGTGGTAGTGCAATGGTACGCCGGTGTTGCCGGGGGGCAGGACACGGATGCAGGCGCCGATCCCGCCTGTGCCCATGAGCTGGCCGATCTCTAGGGATGTGCCACCGTTGCCCGGCGGTACTTCCATCTTGCCCCAGGCCTCTTGCCACTGCTCGTCGGTGGGGCGGAGCACATTGTCGGGGATCGGATCCATGGGTCACTCCGGCTGTTCATTCAGTCCGTCAATAGCATCTCGGTACAGGTGAGCTGCTGGGCACGGTTGGTATTTGGCTGAGCTCGAGCACTATTTGAGTTCTAGCGATTTGGTCACCCTGGGCAAAGGTCGGTGTCGCCTAGTGGGTCGAGGTCCTAGGCTCGCCGCCCTTCCCACCGGCCCTCACGGCGCAGCGCGCGCGCAACGGAATCCCTTGCCGGCGTGTTGGTAGCCTGGCTCGTCCGGATCGCGCCCGGCGATGCGCAACATGCTGGCGCTGTCTACCACCCAGTTGCCGCCCTTGGTCACGCGCTTCGTGCCGGAGGAGGGACCAGGGGGATTGCGTCCTGGGGAGCGGTCGCCGTAGTCGGGGGCGTACCAGTCGGCGACCCACTCGACCACGTTGCCGGCCATGTTCAACACACCGTAGGGGCTCGCCCCCGCCTGTTTGGAACCGACCGGCCAGGTCGATTCGCGACCGCAACCGTCGTTGGCATGGGCGCCGTCACCCCACACGGCCCGCTCACAGGTCGGTTTATCTTCACCCCAGGGATAGGTGCGGCCGTCCGCGCCGCGCGCCGCCTTTTCCCACTCCGCTTCGCTCGGCAGGCGTTTGCCAGCTCGAGCGCAGAAGTCCTGGGCCTGGCGCCAGGTGACGCAGGTGATCGGATGGCTCTCTCGCCCGCGCTCGATCCAGTTGCACGACCGCTCCGAGTCCGGCGGCGTGCAGCGCCCCGCGGTGACGCAGGCGCGGTAGTCGCCCACGGTTACTTCGGTTCGGTCGATGAAGAAGGCGCTTAGAAAAACGCGGTGGCCCGGCTTCGTCCCACTCGCGCAGGCGTCGTCGAGGCTCGGGTTGCAGCCCATCAGGAACGCTCCGGACGGAACCTGCACCATTCCCGGTGGGACCACGGGGGCTTCGCCTCCGTCTTCAGGGGTGGGGGATACGGCGGGCGGTGGAGCCAGGACGTCCCGCACCGCGCCACGCAAGGCTTCGGCGAAGAGATCCGGATCGTTTTTTGCCACCGCCTTGCCCTGGCGGATCTGCCCCGCCTTTGTGTCGATCAGGCTCAGCGTGAAGAGGACGTGGCTGCCGAGCTCGCGCACCGAACCGGCCAGCACATACCGCGTACCGAGGGCCCGTCGGAGGTCGGCGGCGCAGGGGAGCGCCGCGCAGGCCAGGGCGTCGGCGAGGCGTTCGGCCGGGAGCCGTGCCTCGAGATCGGCCCGGATCTCGACCCGGAAGGGACTCAGCTCCGCCACGGTGACGGCGACCAGGTTGTCGAGGGCGACCAGTTGATCGCCGGGGACGCCGCTCAATTGCAGCGGAAGCACGAGCACCGCGTCCGTGCCTGCGGCCGCGCCGTTCGAGGTTACCAGCAGCGCAGTCGCTAGCGCGATCGCCCCTACGACCGATCCGGGTCTGCCCATCCTTCACCTCCGCCGAGAGCCTTCAATTTCGCACAGGCCTGGCGAGGGACCAATCCCTTGGCCAAGGGTGTGAAAATGATCGCTTTTTTAGCAACCGGTGGGGCGCGACACCCGATAATCTCGTTAATGAGTTAACTGCGTCCTCTCGTTGACGCTATGCGTCAATAGATGACCAGCGAAGATAGGGTCTAGCCAATGAGCGTAAAGAACGTCGACGTGCCCGCGATCACGACTCCGACTCCGGCACCGGACATCGATCCCGCCCCAACGACCACCGGGGCCCAGAGTCCAGCTCAGACCACGCCCACGCCTGAACCCGCGACCGTGCAGCAGACGGACACCGACGGTTTTTCGAGCACCGCCTCGGGCCCGGTCACCACCGAGACCCGGAGCAATACGGATCCGGTCACCGGCGCCCGCGGCTCGGGCCGGCCCACCGGGCCCACCGGGCCCCTCGGTACGCAACCTCCTCTTGCCGTTTCCCGCTTCGTGGCCAAGTCGATCGACACCGAAACCTTCATGGCGGCCAACCGCGACAACCCGATCGCCTCGCGGCCGATCATCGCCAACGCCGAGCACTTTGCGCCGGCCCCCGGCCAAGGCTGGGTTGACCTCGCCCGCCAGGTCTACGGAGCGGAGCTCGCCGAGGGCGTCTCCGACGAGACCCTCGCGTTGCTCGGTGAGGCCCTCGCCCAGATCAACGGCCGCTCCAACCTCGAGGCCCCGCCCGCGATGGTGGCGGTGCCGGACCTGCGCGACGTCAACCGTGTTCTCACCGGCATGAAGCGTGGTCTGCAAAGCGGTCCGCCGACCGTACGGGCCTCGGTGGCCCTTTTTGGCGGCGACCAGCCCACCCCTCGCAACCTCCCGACCGCCGGCCATACCTACGAGGCGCGTTGGAACGACAGCCTGCGCGGTGTGGTGCTGCACGCGTACGGCGACGAGCTGCGCGGCTTGAACCCTGCGCAGGCCGACGCCAAGCTCCAGGAGATGATGCTGGTGGTCGCCCGGCTCAACGATCTCAACACCACCGACCTGCGCGACGCCGGCGTGATCTGGATGCCGGGCCCGCGCCAGATCCGCCACGCCATGCTCCGCTTGAGCCATCCGCGACGCCGGCAGAAGGTGTTGGGCGACAACGCGGCGCTGTGGCGGAGCGTCCAGCGCACGGGGCGCGATGCGGTCACCGATCTGGCCTTCAACGAGGATCGCCAGATCATCCCGGCCACCGCGCGCGGTGATCTCGCCGCGACGATCGAGCAGACCGACGCCGACGTGCTCATGGCTCGTTTCGAGCGCGTCTTGGACGCGCCGCTCGGCTTCAACACCTGGGGCATGTTTTCCTGGAACTGGCTCTTCGAATTCTACACCGAGGATCCGCCCGTCGGGGACGAGCTGCCGATCCGCCGCGAGTACGAGAGCTTCGAGGAGTACCTCGACCGCGTGGCGCCCGACATGCCGCCTGAGGAATACCGCCGCGTGCTCGACAACCCGGGCGCTTTCATGATGCGCGCCGCCGGGTTGATCAACGCCAACGGTGACGCCGACGAGCAAAAGCAACAGCAGTTCGCCTCCGCCATGCTGGAGCTCGGGATGGTGGACGACGCCGGCCGTTGGATCGTCCCCGATCCGCAGCCGGAGGAGTCGGCCCAGGAATACGCCAACCGTGTCTCGCTCGAGGCTGCCCGCCGCGTTGGGATCGAGTTCGAGGTCCTGGAGGGGGACACCCTCGAGACCATCTTCAACCGCATTGAAGCCACCGCCACCCCGCAGCAGAAGGCGCTGGCTCGCCAGCTGGTGATCTGGAATCAGCTAGTGGTGCTCGGTGCGGTTCCCGGCGCCGGGGACGGCAGTAAGGCGATGCTCGGCCCGGACGCGCCGCCGCCGGGGATGGAGGATCTGTTCGGCGATGACCTGCTCGATCTCTTCCTCTACGGGGGCTACATGCCGCCGCCGGTCGACATCGAAGACTACAAGATGTCGGACAAGGAGATCCTGCTCGAGGGCTGGGAGGACCCGGGCGTGGCCGACGACATCGAGTATTTCTCCATGCTGGACGGCGAGGACTCGGAGATATCCGACGAGTTGGATGCGGACATCGCCCGGGTGGCCAAGAAGGCCAAAGCCCAGCAGGAGGATGCCGCCCGCAGTCAGCCGAGCAATGAGGAAGTGATCGCGGCGCGCCGCGAGGCCCGGTCGACCGACAAGGTGATTGAGCGGGATCGCGCCCACGTCAAGGAAGTGGTGACGGAACGGACTGACGAAGCTGTCGAGGTCAAGCAGACCCTGGACCGGGGCGAGCAGGTGGGCGGCGCTGGGCGGCGGCGACGCGGCACGTGAGGCGCCCCCTTCTCTAGGCCATGGCAACCAAGCAACGCCGTATCTACGTCTGCCAGGGCTGCGGCCACCAGGAGCCCAAGTGGCTGGGGCGTTGTCCCTCCTGCGACGCCTGGAGCAGCCTGGTGGAGGAGATCGTCCGCCCCGCTTCGCCGACCAGCGCCCGCCGTCGCAAGGCGGCCAAGGCCGCCCCCCTGTCCGAGGTGAGCTCCGGCGGCGAGTCCCGCCGCACCACCGGCATCGCCGAGCTCGACCGAGTGCTCGGCGGCGGACTGGTCGAGGGCTCCCTGGTGCTGGTTGGCGGCGATCCCGGGATCGGCAAGAGCACCTTGTTGTTACAGGCACTCGGGGCGATCGCCGCCCAGGGCTCGCCGGTACTCTACGTCAGCGCCGAGGAATCGGCGGCTCAGGTCAAGCTGCGCGCCGCTCGGCTCGGCATCGAGAGCGACCAGCTTTTCCTCCTGACCGAGACCCACCTCGATGCGGTGGAGGACGCCCGACGGGAGCTCAAACCGGTGGTGGCGGTGATCGATTCCATTCAAACGATCGCAGCCAGCGACGTGGAGAGCCCGGTCGGTTCGGTCTCCCAGGTCCGCGCCGTCACCCACCAGCTGATGGAGATGGCCAAGCGTGAGGGGATGACCACCTTCGTGGCGGGGCACGTCACCAAGGATGGCGCCATCGCTGGGCCGAAGTTGATGGAGCACATGGTCGACACGGTGCTCTACTTCGAGGGCGAGCGCACCGGGCCCTACCGGATCCTGCGGGCTCACAAGAACCGCTTTGGCAGCGCCCAGGAGATCGGGGTCTTCGAGATGCACAGCGACGGCCTCAAGGCAGTCGCCAACCCGTCGGAGCTTTTTCTGTCGCAACGGGCCGTCGGTCCCGGCGCCACGGTGGTGACCTCGGTGGAGGGCTCGCGTCCGGTGTTGCTGGAGGTTCAGGCCCTGGCCACCAGCTCGCCCTACGGCACCCCTCGCCGCACCACCATCGGCATCGACAACCAGCGGGTCGCCATGCTCTGTGCCGTGCTCTCGGCGCGAGCCGGCTATGAACTGGGTGGGCTGGACGTCTACGTCAACGTCGCTGGCGGCGTGCGGATCACCGAGCCGGCGGCTGACCTCGGCGTGGTGCTAGCCTTGGCCTCTTCGGTGGCGGACCAAGCGGTGGCGCCCGAGACCGTGGTGGTCGGTGAGGTGGGTCTCGCCGGTGAGGTCCGGGGTGTCTCCAGTCTGTCGGCCCGGGTGGCCGAAGCAGCTGCCCTCGGTTTCTCCCGCTGCGTGGTGCCCCGGGTCGACCTCGAGCGCTGGCAGGGTGAGCCGCCGGCCCTGCCCCTCGACGGGGTCGGGACCATCACCGAGGCGCTCGAAGCGGTCGGGCTGCGGCCCTGAGCGCTGGGCCAAGCGTGGCGCCTGGCGCCCTGCGCCGGTCAGAAATGACCGCTGGCGGAGGGGCCACCCCACTTGGGCTTGCCGGTGACGGTCAATGCCTGGGGGCCTTCGTTGAGTCGGTCGAGCAACGCGTCGATCATCTCTTGGTGTTGCACGTCGGTGTCGACGTGGCCGCGGATCTTGCCGCCATCGGCCAGCACCACATGGGGGGCGTGAACGTCGCCGATCACCTTGCCGCCGGGGTGGATCGTCACCCGGTCCATGGCCGAAACAGGCCCGATCACCGTGCCGAAAACGTCCAGGCTTCCGCTCGAGATCTCCGCTTCGAGGGTGCCCCCGACCTCAACCGTGACGCCTCCTTTGGTGTCGATGCGGCCAACCAACGTACCGGCGAGGGTGATCTCCTCCTCCCCCTGGAGGTGTCCCCGAACGGTGATGCCGGGGCCAATGAAGGTATTGGTTGATGCGTCGCCCACGGTCGTCCTCTGCCCAGATCCTACCCCAGCGGCCCGCTGTTGGGCAAAAACGTGGCTAGGGGGAGGGGGGCGGCGTCGCTGGCGGCGCCTCGGATGTCACCCCGACCGGGACCAAGGCGTCGAGGTGCTGCAGGTCGAAGCCCCTGGGAGGTTGCAGGACGAAGTCGCTCGGGCTGAGGATGTCGGAGTCGTATTCGAGATCGCGCAGGGCGATGCGCACGTCGACGTCACCACCGTCGTCGCCAGCGCCGGGGACGCGCATCTCGATGGCGCTGGGAATGCCCTTGTCGTCACGGGCCGCAATCTCGACCTCCGAGGCCAAACGACCGGCCTTGGCCATGGCGGCGCGCACCACCCGCGAGGTGGCGGGCTCGACCTCCACCGTGAGGCTGAAGCCGCCCTCCTCCCAGGTCAACACGAAGCGCCCGCTGGTGTCGTCGTAGCGCAGGGTGCTCTCGGCCGGTGGATCGACCTCGCCGAAGAGCATCGCTACCCAGCCCTCGGCGTCGCGATGCAAGGGCGCGAGGCGCATCAGCTTGTCGAGGTTCTCGGCGGTGGCGGGGCCATAGAGGAACGCCTGTTCGTTCGGCAAGAGCAGCTGCATCTCCCGGCCGTTGGTGGCAAAGGCCTCGAGCACGCCGCCGTGGGGAGCGATGACGACGTAGCGCAGGCTGCTCGGTCTCGCCACCGCGATGATGGCGCTGCCCTTAACTCGACCCTGTGGCCCAAAATAGGTAATCCGTACCTCGGCCGAGTATTTTTTCACCGCCGG
>JAUUZB010000929.1 GCA_030590185.1 Deltaproteobacteria bacterium | reverse complement strand
GGTGTTGGTTTCGGTTTCGGTTTCGGTTTCGGTTTCGGCGTCGGTGTTGGTTTCGGTGACGGGTTCGGCGAAGGGTTCGGAGACGGTTTCGGTGACGGTTTCGGTTTCGGCGTCGGTTTCGGTGTCAGCGACGGCGACGGCGTCGGCGATGGGTTCCGTTTTTGGGTTGCGTTCGGCTTCGTCGTCGGCTTCGGTCGTCGTGCGTTCGGGCTTGGCTCGGGGTAGCGCCGGGGCCGGTGGCGTTGGCGGTCTCGGGTTCGCCAGGAGGTCCGGGCGGGGCGTCGGCACGAGTCGCACGGTCAGCGGTTGTGGGGCGGCGGGTTGGTCCGGCCAGAGCGCCCAGGCGGTCAGCCCTACGCCGCCGTGTACGAGTAGGGCGAGCAGGAAGCTGATCAGCAACCGCCCCCGGCCTCGGTCGTCGCGTTGCATCAGGTCCCCATCATAGCCGCCGGGACGGGTTTGTCGACCGCGGTCCCTAGGTCTCGGTCATTAAATCGATGTACGCCCCGGTTACCAGATCCGTGTCCTCCACGCCGAGGGCGTTCATTAATTCGCGGGCGACGCCTTCGCCCCGCTCGGTGCCCTCCTCGTCGCCGAGCACCACCTCGAGCTCGAGGAAGTCGCCGAGCCCCTCCACCTCGTCGAGGTGCAAGCGGGTTTGATCCACCAGGAACACGGAGCGCTTCTTGCGCACCTCGCCCCGGGTGCCGAGGGCCGCGCTCAACAGCTCGCGCACCGGCTCCGGGTTCTCGGTTCGCCAGATCTCATACTGAGAGGTCTTCGGCCCGGTCTGGTCCGGGCGTTGGTAAAAGATCAGCTCCCCTCGACCGTCGCCGAGGATCCGCAGCTTGAGCCGCCCGTTGGGGCAGTTAAAGAAGGTATCGGTCTGCTGGATCTTGAACGCGGGATCGCCGCTCAATTCCTGGGCTCTTGCCGCGACCCTCTCAGGGTCGTGGGCGCGGGCTTTGATTTCGACGTTGCGTGCCATGATTTCGGTCTCCGTCCGGTTTTGACTCCGGCGGGGGGTTGCGCCACCATCCTGGGGTGACCGCCATATCTCCGCCGATTATCGCCCTCGTTGTCCTGGTGACCGGTGTTTCGGCCTGTCGCTGCGATCGCGGCTCACCGCCGCCCCCGACCCGCGCCCAGACCGAGGCCTTTGACCTCGAGCGGGTGACGCTGACGCGCTCCGCCCGGGGATCGTCCGATGACCTGAGCGGGCTCTCCGGTATGACGATCGATGACGCCGGCACGGTCTGGGCGGTCCCGGAGGACGACCGCTGGCTGACGCCCCTCGCCTTCTTCGATCGGCCGCACCTCAAACCGGACCTCCCCCTGCGGGGCGTACCCGAGGACTGGGACACGGAGTCGCTCGCCTGGCTCGGTGGTCAACGTTTCGCCTTCGGCACCGAACGCGACGACGAGCGCGACAGCGATCTGATCCTGATCGCCGAGGTGTCCAATGGCGCCGTTGAGGTCAAGGAGCGGATCGAGGTGCCCTACGCGCCCTGGGGTGTGACGCCCACTGCGAATCACGGCATCGAGGGTCTGTGCGCGGTCAAGCCGTTGCTGTTGTTGGCCACCGAGAACGTCGGCATCGCGGCGGCGCGGCGTTTTGCGCCGCTGGCGAGCTACAACCTCGAAACCGGGGCGCTGACCTACTACCGGCTGTGGTTGACCAGCGACAGCGGCCGCATCTCGAGCCTCGTCTGCCGGCGCACCGACCGGGGCGTAGAGGCAATCGCCATCGAGCGTCACTACGGGGTGGGGCGCCTGATCACCTTTGTGTGGCCGAGCGATGGCCGCCAGGCGATCGAGCCGACCCTGTTGATCGATCTCGTGCCGCACTTTTTTCCGCTGCCGAACTACGAGGGTCTGGTCTGGCGCGACGACGGCACGATCCTGATCCTCGCCGACAACGACAGCGGCGGGATCACCGGCCCCAACGAGCTCCTGGTGCTCACGCCGCGCCGCGCGGCCGCGGTCCCTTCGTCTACGCCTTGATGCGAATGGCGCGGGGTGACGGCCCGCGGGGTACGGGGGGCTCGGGATCGCGTCTCGGGGCGGGCGGCTCTGGCGCGCGGCGGGGTGCCACCAGGGCGCGCAGCTTGGCGATAGCGATGGCCGACAAGCCGGCGAGGCTCGCCACGGTTGGCCGGCCGGTGGCCATGCGTTGGACCCCCACCACGGCCCAGGAGGTGGTCACGTCGCTCGGCAGCTGACCGCTCCACAGGGCGTCGGTCAAGGCGGTCATCAACCCCGCGCCCCCCACCTCGGCAGCGCACAGATCCACCGAGCGTTGGAGGCTCGCGACCTGTGGGGCGCAGACCAGGGCGGCGCTCGGCAAGGACAGCACGGCGCCGCGTCGCACGGGCAGGTCGCTGTAGCCCTGCACGTTTTCCTCGTCGAGGCCCGAGCCGGTGGGTAACCACAGTTTTTGCTCGCCGGCCCAGCGGACCATCAGGTGCGGCAGGACCACCGAGCCAGGCGGGCCGCCAAAGACCGAGCCCTCGAGCACCATGGTGACGCTGATGACGTTGGCGCCGATCGCCTCGAGCAGGCCACGCAGCAATCCCGCCTCGGGATCGCCGAGCCCCGGGGGGAGGCGCACCAGGATCGGCGCGTCCATGCCAACCTCCCAGTCGGCGATCCGCGCGTCGCAGACGCTTGGGTCGATCCGCGCCAGGTCGATGCTCTCGAAGGTGAGCCCGTCCAGGTGGTGGCGTTGGAGCCCGACGGTGCGGTCGGCCTCGGCGCGCTCCCGTTCGAGCTGCGGGTTGGCGCGCAGGAAGTCGTGGGTGATGGCGTAGCCGACGTCTTCGCCGGCGTGGCTCAGGGGTGGCCGCAGATCTGGACCGAGCTGACTCGGCTCGAGCTCAGCCCAGCGAAGGAGTGTGTCGCGCAGGTCGCGCGGGTAGGGGGAGAGGCATTCGCTCACCACGCCGCTGCCGATCCAGAGATGGATCGGCCGGCTGATCAGCCCGAGCTCCGCAAGGGTGCCAACGATCCGCTCAGCTATCCCACGCTGACGGGCGACGATGACCCGCGGCTCGAGATCAGCGTGGATGTCGACCTCCGGCAGGGGAACCTGACGCAACAAGAGCTGCAGGAACGCGCCGCCGGTTTCAGCGTTGGCCTCGCGGATAGACTCGACGTCC
>JAUUZB010000870.1 GCA_030590185.1 Deltaproteobacteria bacterium | reverse complement strand
GGCTTACCGGAAATCCCGCCACCAGTTTGGGCATGCCTACGCCTGGGTCGTATAATGAATAGATTATGTGAAATGCCGCCTCGTCGCCGGGGGTGGTGAAGGCGACCAGGTCGGTGCGCAATCGGATCTCGCGGCCGGTCACGTGCGGGACGTGGACCCGCTCCTCCAGCCGTTGGATCGCGACCTCATCGTAGGCAAAGCTGCGCAGGGCCTCCGGCGCCCCGGCGCGTTTGAGAACGGCCATCGCCTCCTCAGAGTCGGCGAGGGCGAGTCGGCCAAAGAAGTAGGTCGCGTTGCGGAACAGGCTGCCGCCCCGGGGCATCGGGCCGAGCAGCCCTTCGGGCAAGCCGAAGCCGGCCTCGATGGAGCCCCCCACCCAACGGGCCCGGCGAAAACCGTTCGACGTGGGATGGGTGCTAAACAGGTGGCCGTAGGTCTGCTGTAGCCCGGCGTGGAGGGCGCCGCTGGAGTCGAGCTCGTCCACCGGCACGGCCATCAGTTGGCCCAGCACGCGCAGGATGCGGGGATCGACGATCGCCTCACCGCTGGCTGGGTCCCGGTTGAGCGCGTAGTCCCAGAGCTCCTTGAGGCCGTGGGCCTTGGCGTCGGCGCGCAGTTGGGCTGCGATCTCCGGCGCCAGCATTTCGAATAGGGCGCCGATCGGCTTGCCCTCATCCGCCTCGCGGCTCAATCGCCGGCTGAAGGCGGCCCATGGGCAGTCGCTCTGGGTCTCGCCGTGGTCCGGCACGGGGCAATGCGGTCCCCCGACGAGGAGGGCGAGCGCTGCTATGACAATGCCGGAGGTCACCTGGGTGAGGCTAGCCGATTGGATTCAGGGGGGCAACGTGTGGTTTGCCGCGCCCGTACCCCGCTGAGCTGCGACCTAAAAGGCGACCATGAAGCTCGCCTGGGTCAACAACGCGTCGATGTCGACCGGCTTGAGCATGATGAAGGCCGCGCCCGCGCGCATCAGGGTGTCTTCGGCTTTGTCTTCGAGGGCGGTGGCAAAGACAAAGGCGGCGATGTCGCGTTCCTTGCCCCAGCCGATCAGCTCCGTGGCGCCGGGTAGATCCGCATCGATCACCAACAGCCCGGCCTGGTAGCCCCCTTCGATACCGGTCTTGGTGCTGTCGATGTCATGGAAGGCCATGACCTCGCAGCCGAGCGCCGTCAGGACCTTGTTCAGCCGGGTCGAGTGGATTGGATCCGTGTCGGCGATGGCGATGCGCAGGTTGAGCCGGGCCTTTTGGACCAGGGCCACCTCTTCACGCAGGGCCGTGATGTCGAGGGGCTTTTCGAGATAGCGGGTCGCGCCGGCGTCCTCGCAGGGCTTGGCCCATTCCTTGGCGTTGAGGGCGCTAATGACCATCACCGGCAGCCGCGGGGACTGGGCCTTGAGGGCCCGGACGATCTCGGTGCCCTGAAGATCCGGCAGCATCAGGTCGCAGATCAGGAGGTCATATTCCCGGACGATCGACGCGCCGAGCGCCTCGGACCCGGTGGCGACCGTGGAGACCTCGTGACCGTCGTCACGCAGGACCGTCGCCACCAGACTGGCGATGTTTTCATCATCTTCAACGACCAGAACGTGCACAGCTCTTTGCCAATCCTGTCAGCGGCTCATTGCCCCCACCCGGTCACGGGGGTGCTCTGAGTGCCGCGACACCTACTTCACTCGCGGCGCAACCGGGCTCCCTCTAAGACTGCCAGACTCTCCGGCAGGCCACAACAAACCGGACAGTCAGAAGCTTCGGTAAATTTGGTAGACGGGCCGCGCGTCGTACAATGGGGTCGTGTTGTTGCATCACATGAAAAAAGAATGGTTGCGGGCCGGCTTGCTCGCTTGGCCGTGTTTTGTGGTTGGGGGGTGGGCGGCGGCAGCGGAGCCGCAGCCGGTGGTCTCGATTCAGGTGGATCGAGCTTGGGAGATCCTCGAGCCTCCCAAAAAGAAGGGAGATCCAGACGCCCTGCGCCCGGTCATGCGCCAGGCGGGTGAGCTGTTGGCGACCTGGCGGATCCACGTCGGCGGCAGCGATCTCGACGGCGCGCGGTTGATCGCCATCGCGGACAAGAAACCGGACGAGCCGTTCCTGCGCCTGGTGCGCGAGGAGCTGCGCCGCCCGTTCGATCTCGAAGATTTGTTGCTCTTCCTCGATGACGTCTTGGTGGCGGGCGACGCAGGCTTGCGCGGCAAGCAGGTTTGGGTGCCCGGCGGCCGGGCGCGCAACGCGGGGATCACCATCCATCCCCAGGATGTCTTCAAGAAGAACCGACCGCGGCTCTTCGCCGACGGCTGGGACGAGCTGAACATCGACAAACCGAAACGTCCGGCCAAGCTGTCCCCGGCCGAGGACGGCGACCTCCTCGGACCCAACTGGAGCGCCCGGTTCCTCAACCCGACCAGCGATCAGGGCATGCTCGATGTCCTCGCGGAACAGAACGCCTCTGGGACCTACGCCGAGCGCATCCGCTCCCTGCGTCGGCAGGTGCGCGAGCAGGGTGGCGAGTTCTACATCTTCACGACCGTGCGCAACCGCACCCGCGGCTATCTCATGTGGGGCGCCTTCATGCTCAGCCGCATGAAAACCGAGGGTGGCGTTCGCGCCGGGGTGGACAAGCTCAATCGCCTCAACCGGGAGTGGGGGCTCAACGTCCCGATCAAATGGGAGGTCCCCAAGGATTGGCGTGCCACCCGCGAGGCGGCGCGCGAGATGAGCGATGCCTACGACGTCGTCTACGCCACGGAGAGGGGCGCCAAGAACTCCAACCACTACGGTGGCAAGGCGGTCGACATCGGGGTGTTTGGGCTACCGCGCAGTCTCACCCTGACCGCGCCGGATGGCGCAACGAAGAGCTGGGATCTCTCCGCCCCGGAGCAGACCCGGGACTTGAACCTCACCCCCGAGCTGATCGACTGGGTTGAGAAGCATTTCAGGATGTCCAAGCTGGTGATGGACTACCCGCACTGGAACGACGCGGCGCCCCCGAAATCTAAAAACTAGCGGCCGGCCAGTCTTCCGTTTCGGTGGAGGCGCGTTCGTCGAGGGCGATCTCGATCTCGGCCCAAAGGGTGCCGGCCAGGCGTTGCTCAGCCGCGTTTTCGAAACTCCCCCCGGAGGCTTCGACCAGCGAGTTGAAGTAGGTGCCGATTAGCGTGTGGGCGCCCTGGAGGGTCTTGGTCGACGCCTTGGCGAGGCTACGGCTGAGAACCTGGGTGGCCTCGAGGAGCAGCTCCGGGGAGTATGCATCGCCTTCTTTCATCGCTCGTTTGTCTCTACCGTGGACGCCGCGCCGAATCCACCCGTCGGAGAAACCTGTTCGCC
>JAUUZB010000442.1 GCA_030590185.1 Deltaproteobacteria bacterium | reverse complement strand
CCAGGATACCGACGAGCTAATCTCCAAGGGCGCCCTGGGCGTGGTGCGCAAGCCGTTTGAGCTCGACGAGTTCATCGCGGCTATCGAGGCTGCGTTGAAGAGCTCGGCAGGGTGAGCGCTCGGCCACGCAGGCCCTCGATCCACCAGCGTTGACCGTCGGTGTGCGCCTCCACCGCGCCATCGCGGTCGGTGCGAAATAGGGTCAAGCCCCACGCCTCATAACGCGCCAGGGTGTCCGGCTTGGGAAAGCCAAAGCGGTTGTCGTGGCCGCAGGAGATGATCACCGCCGCCGCCGCGAGGGGCTCGAGCAGCGCTGGGCTCGACGAGCTGCTGCTGCCGTGGTGCGGGGACTTGAAGATATCAACGGCCGGCAGGCGGTTGGTCACCCAACCCTCGGCCTCGGCCTCCACGTCCCCTGGCAACAAAAAGGAGCGCTCGCCGTACCGCAGGTGCAAGACCACCGAGTTGTCGTTGTCGGTCAACTCCGGGAAGTAGGGCAGGCCTTCGGCCTCATCCGGTCCGGGACGGGGGTGGAGCAGGGTGAGGGTCACCCCCTCGCGGATCTGGGTCGCCGGCAGCTGCGACACCAGGCGCACCCGGCCACCACCTTTTTGGACGTTGTCGAGCACGGCTCGCACCACCGGCAACTCGGCGCCGGCACCGTTCCACCACAGCTCGGTGATCGGGAAGGTCGCGGACAGGTATTCGAAGCCGTTGAGGTGATCCGGATCCGGGTGACTGATCACGGCCACGTCGATGCGGCGGATGCCCTCGGAACGCAGCAGGGGAGCCAGGACCTGGCGGCCGGGATCCCAACCGCCCGGCTCGAAGGTGCCGCCAGCGTCGAACAACATGACGCCGCCCTCTGGGAAGCGAATGATGGCTGCGTCCCCCTGTCCCACATAGGGGTGCGCGACGTGCAGGTTGCCGTCACCGGCGCTGGTGGCCAGGCGCCAGATGAACGATCCCGCCAGGCAGAGCACCGCCACGGCCGCGACGGCGCGCAGCCAGCGGGCGCGCAAGCTCAGGAGCAAGCCGAGCAGGAGCGCGGTGTAGGCTGTGATCTCGAGCCCGGTCGGCTTGGGAAGATCGAGACTGGCGAGCGGAACGGTGGCGCCGAGCCTGGCAACGCCATCGAGGCCGAGCAGCGACCAACGCAGGAGGTGCCCGAGGAGGAGCTCCAAGGCCGAGCTCAGGGGCGCGAGGGCAGTGAACAGGAGCGCCAGGGGCACCACCACCATGGTGCCCCAAGGTACGGCAAGGATGTTGGTCAGGGGCGCGATCAAAGAGATGCGGCCAAAATGAAAGGCGGTGATCGGCGCCGTGGCCAGGGTCGCGACCAGCGAGGCGATCGCGGTACCGGCGATGGCGCGACCGAGACGCCGGGGCCAGGAGCGGGTCGTGGGCAGCCTCGGGACGAGCAGCAACGCGGCCACCGCCGCAAAGGAGAGGAGAAAACCAGCCGCGTACAGGCTCGGGGGATCCGCCAACAGAATCACCACCCCGGCCACGCCCAGGGCGTTCGCCGCGGTGCTGGGCCGACCGACCACCAGACCGCCGAGGAATGCGACCACCATCACGGTAGCGCGCACCGTCGAAGCGGAGGCGCCGGTCCACAGGCAGAAGATCACCACCAACGGAATGGCGACGACGGCCGCGGTGCGGCGGGCCGAAAAACGCTCGACGAGTGAGGGAATCCGCACGGCCAGGAGGAGCGCCAGGCTGTAAATCAACCAGGCGATCAGACCAACGTGCAACCCGGAGATCGCGAGCAGGTGCGCGAGACCCGCGACCGCCCAGCGCTCGCGCAGCTCGGGGGTGAGCGAGGCGCGGTCGCCCATGGCGAGGGCTTTGGCCAGAGCCGCGACCTCGGGTGCGTAGAGGCGCTCAAAGCGAGCGCCGGCGGCGGCCCGCAGACGATCGAGCCACGCGAAGGGACCTGACCCGAGGGCGACGTGCGCGTGGGCACCCTCGGCCACACCGCGGGCGCGCAGCCGACGTTGCCGAGCGAGGTCACGCGGGTCCGGGCCGATCCTATTGCGCCGGCTGTCCAAACGGTCCGGCCGCATGCGCAGCTCGATGCGATCGCCGCGGGCGACTTCGAGTGCACCGAACAGGCTGATGCTCACCCGACCGGAGCGCGGTTGCCAGTGATCACCGCAGCGCTCAGACAACTCAGCGAGGGCGGTGCGCTGAAAGAGCTTCTCGGTCTCCGGGTTGACCGCCCGCTCCACCGCGTCATCGATCGTACCCCGCCAGCGTGCGCCGCCGTCGTCGCAGGTCGCCAAGAGGGCCGGCGGCACCGGCGTGCCCGCCGCGGCCCAGGCGCCGGTGAAGACCATGCAGATCAGGCTGGCCAGAGCCATACCGCGCCGAGCGCGCCAAGCCACGAGCACGCCCACGAAGGCGAGGAGGGCGAGGGCCCCGGCTAACCATGGGGGTGGTGCCAAGAGATCGCTGGCCCCTATGCCAAGGGCCAAGGCAGCGAACAGCAGGAGGATCGGATGGCGGAGCACGGGTGACATCCGGTTTAGCGCAATCCCGGCGCTGGATGCCAATCCGACTTGGGTGCTTCTTCGCGACTCGGTTGCCTTTTGGGAAGGCCCGACGCGAATCGAACCGAGCCGACATACGTCTAAATGGAGTTGTGGTCGCACCTCAGGGTCCAAGGTAGTCAAAGGTGTCAGGGGTTTTTGCACCACCCCGGCGGCGGCATTAGCATGAAGAACATGACGGCGGCGGTCTTTGGGTGGGTGATTTTGGGCGCCTTGGTCGGCTCGGCACAGGCCGCGACGGACCAGGCGTCCCCCGGACGGAAGCCAGGGCTCGGCGACACGGCGATTATCCGCGCCATCGATGCCGCGCAACGTGGCGATGATCACGAGGCGCTGGCGTTGTTGGCCACCTTCATCGATGGCCCCCAGCGCGGGCGGATGTGGTACGACGCGCGCTTTCTGGCGGCGCGAGCGGCGCTCGGCACGGGGGAGCCAGAGCGCGCCCTCGCCTATGCTGACCGCCTCGAGGAGCGGCTTCCGGAGATCAGCGATCTAATCTGGAGCATCCGGGCCCGAGCGGCTCGGGCCACCGGCGACTGGACGCGGGCACGCTCTGCTTGGCAACGGGTGTTGGAGCACCCGGCCTCGCCGGATCACCACGCCGCGCGCTACGGCATCGCCGATGGCCTGTTCGCCGCGAACCGGATCGAAGAGGCGCGCATCGCCTACCAGGCCGCGCTCGCGACGGAGCGACGATCCGAGGCGGCGATGACCTCCCACTTCAACCTCGGCCGAATCGCAGAGATGCAGGGCGGCTGGGCTGACGCGGCTGAGCACTACCGCTACCTGGCCCACCGCTACCCCTCCCACTCCCTGCACGAGCCCGCCCAGGCGCGGCTCAGCTTTCTGGCTGAGACCGGCCTCGGTCCCAAGCCGACCCTGGCCCAGCGGCTCTATCAAGTCGACCGCTTGTTGAGCTCCCACTCGGTCGAGCGCGCGGCGGATGCCCTCGCCGGGATCGAGCCCACCGTCCGGCGAACCAGCGACCGACTCGCGGTTGATTACCGCCTGGCGCAGCTCGCCTACCGCCAACGGGACTACGACACGGCCGCGGATCACTTCCGGAACCTGGCGCGCCGGACCACGCCCCGCCGTCGCCTCGAATACGAGCGCTGGCTGGCACGCACCCTCAGCGCCGCAGGCAACACCGACGCGGCCATTGCGGTTCACCTGACGATCGCCGAACGCACCGACACCGCCAACGCGGCCAAGGAGGCGCTCTTCAAGGGCGCCTGGCTCGCCTACAACGGCGGCGACCACGCCCAGGCCATGAAGCTCTTCGGGCGCTTCATCGAGGAGTACCCGGACGATTCAGCGGTGAGCGACGCCTATTGGTTCCTCGGCTGGAACGCCTATCACCTCGGTGACCTGCCCACCGCCGCCGCTAGCCTGCGCGAGCTGCGCAGCCGGTCCCGCCGCAGCTCCATGGTGCAGCGCGCCCTCTATTGGGAGGGCCGCATCGCGGTGGCCATGGGGCAGCGACAAACCGCCCGCACCCGCTTCGACGCCACCCGCGCCGGCCAGCCGTTCAGTTACTACGGCGCCCTGGCGAGCAGCCGCCTGCGCCAGCTCGACGAGTTGTCCGAAATCGAAACACGCGGCCGGTTGGTCGCCTCGCTTGGCGAGCCCCCGGGGCCGGAGCGGGAGCCGGAACCGGAACCGGAGTCATTGGAGCCGACCGCCGACGAGCTACCGGAGGCGGGCGGCATGACCGCCTTGCGGGAGCCCCGTCTGCCCTGGGGCGCCAGCGTGTTCGACTGGAAATCCCCGGCCGGTGAGCGTGCCCTCACCCTGATGCGGCTCGGTCTGGTGGCCGAGGCGGCCCACACCGTGGAACGGATGGCGTCCCTCCCCGGCCACGAGGCCACCGACGTCTACTATGCCCGGGCGCGCATCCTGTGGGGGCTCGGGGATTACGGCCTCGCCTATCGCATCGTCGGCCGGGCCTTCCGCACCGCCCTGCGCGGCAACGTCAATGCCGAGACCCGGCCCTACTTTCAGATCTCCTACCCGACCGCCTTCCGCGAGCTGGTCACCAAGGCGGCGCAGGAGAACGGCCTACCGCCGCTGTTGGTCTTCGCGCTCATCCGCCAGGAGAGCGCCTTCAACACCCGGGCCCGCTCTTGGGCGAGCGCCAATGGCCTGATGCAGATCATCCCACGCACGGGCGCCAAGATCGCCGCCCAACTCGAGATCGAGGACTACGACAACGCCCTGTTGCAACATCCGCGCACCAACGTTCGGTTCGGTACTTGGTACCTGTCGCAGCTGGTGAAAAAGTTCCACGGCAACTTCGCCCTCGCCATCGGCAGCTACAACGCCGGTCCTACCGCCATGTCCCGCTGGGTCGACGTGCGTCCGGGCATGGCCACCGACGCTTTTGTCGAGGACAT
>JAUUZB010000734.1 GCA_030590185.1 Deltaproteobacteria bacterium | reverse complement strand
GGGTGCGTGCCCGATCTCGACTTGGACATTCCCGAGGGCGAAACGGCTCGACTCTCCTGCGACTCGGACGCCGACTGCCCCGAGCCCTGGTCGTGCAACACCGACAAGGGGATGTGCTCCCGGACCGAGGTGGAGCTCGTCCTCCCGCAGCCGGAGCTGTCCTACACGGCGCCGGACGACGGGGACTCCGACGTGCCGGTTGGCGCCTCGATCTTCCTGGTCTTCTCGCTGCCCATCGAGGACCCTGCGGATAAAATCCACCTGCGCGTCGCGGGCGCTGACCCCGACGACGAGGTCGCTGCCACGCTCACCGGCCTCGGCGATTCCGGGGCCGCCTTCACGCTGGACCCGGACCAGGACCTCATCCGGGGGACCGAATACGAGCTCACGGTCGACGCCGGCGTCGTGCCCCTGGACCCAAGCGCTGCCGATCTCTCCACGGTGGCCGAGACGATCGGGTTCTGGACCCTCGGCAGGGCGCTGCCCCCGGTGATGAACCTGAAGGTCAACGTCCACGGCCCCGGCAACACCGAGATCTTCTGGGAAAGCCCGGAGGGCATCGCTGGGGTGATGATCCTGCGCGCCGTCGACGACGAGGTGGACGCCACACCTGAAGACGGCGTCCCCTACGGCGTCTTCGGCCTCCTCGGCAACGCCCAGGTCGTGCAGGTGGTGGATGCCGGGATCGAGTCCTGGACCGACGAGGTGAGCGTGAGCGGCAACGCCGACTATGCGTTGTTCGCGTATGACGCGAACCGGAACTACAGCCCTGGTCGCTCGCCGCCGCTGGTGACGGGGGTCACCTACGTGAGCTGCGCCGAGAGTGGCTCGATCACGGCCGCCGGGACCGGGAGCTATTTCGTGAGGCTCACGGACGCGTCTGACGAGACGAACATCGTCGACTTCCCTGACCCCGCCGCGGCCCTCGGCACGCCGCTGGACCTCGATAGCCCATTTCTTGTCGCGAAAACGCTCTATACGGCCCGGGTGAACGCCTACAACGACGAGGGCCTCCGCATCCACACGCCGCAGGATTACTGGTGGTTGCCGTCGTTGCTCCTGCCGGAACCGCCCGACCCGCCGCCCGATCCCCTGCCCACCCAGCTGGCCGCCCCGGTACCCGTCGCCGTGGATGGCACCGCCGAGGCGCTGTTTGAGCCGTATGGCTGGGGCACCTTCGAGGCCGAGGTCGATACCAACGACCTTCCCGATGCCACCACCTGGGCCTCGACGAACGTATCACCCGACGGCCTCATCTGGGCCACGATGGACCAAGTCGGCGATTTTCAATTCCGCGTCCGCCCCGTCAGAGCCGGTTGCGCCGACGTGGAGTGGACCGAGACCGAGCCGTTCGATGTCGAGGGCGTGGTGTACGTGTCGCCAGACGGGATCGACGACCCCGCCATCTTGGGCGTCGATCCGAGCAACCCGGTCCAAACCCTGTACCGGGCCAACCAGATAGTGGACGACTACCAGGACGCCGCCGGCCTAGACGGCCCGCGCGGTGTCGAGGTGCGGGTGGCCTGGGGCACCTATTCCGAGAGCGTCACGCCGCGGTTGGACACGCGCTACCTGGGGGGGTTTGACCCGAGTGACTTTCGCACCCGCTACGACCCCCGCGATGACGACAACCAGACCAACGACCGGGTGAGCCGCATCCGGCCAACGGGATCCATCGGCTCGGTCAAGGCGTTTGACTACTCGAGCCTTGCCTGGATGACGGAGTCCACGGTCATCGACGGTTTTGACATCAAGGCATTGAGCACCGCGGGCGCGCCGGTGCTCTATGGCATAGACATTTCGTACGGCGGCGTCACGATCACGCACAACGTCATTCATGGCGGGGACAGCACCAACGGCTCGCAGACCAATGCCCTCCTGGTTCGCAACCTGGAGCCCGGCACCACCGCCGTGATCGAAGACAACGTGATCGACGACGGCATCGGCACCTCGCTCGCCAACGCCCTGAGCGTGGACGCGGGGGTCACCGGGACCGGGGAGATGACGATTCGAGGCAACGTGGTGACGGCCGTTAAATGTCTCGAGCTGTCAGGCGTGGCGGGCATCGTCGAGGACAACGACCTGCGAATGAAGGGCCTGTTCAACTCGAATACGGAAGATCGCGTCGGCATCCTGGCGAGCAGCATGGCCGGGACCACCATCGCGGGAAACGTCATCAGCTCCGTGTCGCCGTTCTATGGCGAGTGGTACGGCATGCAGCTCAGCGGTGTCGTGCGTGCGGAGCGCAACGTCATCTATCCGGGCGGCGAACAGGCGGGAAGCATCAGCGTTGGCATCAGTACCTCCTCGCAGCCCCTCGACGACGTCCAGGTGGTCAACAACTTCATTCACGGGGGCCTCGGCGCCAGCACCAGCACGGCCATCGAGAGTAACGCCTGGGGATACCTGCGGATCGTGAACAACACCCTGTTTGCCGGCAATGGTGCCGACGCCCAGATCGGCGTGGCATTGACCAATTCTTCGGTGAGCCATGCGATGATCGTCAACAACCTGTTCTTTGGCGACAGCACCGACTGGGTCGCCATCGAACGGGTCGGTTTGCAGGGTTATCCGGCGATCCTCCAGAACAACGTGGCCATCGGCTCGGGTGCCTCCCTGCCGGCGACCTTTTACCGTAGCACATATTCCACCTCGTTGTTCGACGACGACCCCGCCAGCACCGAGGAGCGCTTGTGCGGCCTCGCGACCCCAGCACCTTCGGACGCTGCGCCCGCGGATTTCAACACGATCGTGACGGCGGATCCGGCGTCGGTCTTCGTGAGCCTCAAGGGGGCCGACAACGACCTCGCCACCCATGAGGACAACGACTGGCACCTGGCGACCACGGATACGGACATCACCGAGTGGGGGCGCGACACCTCGGGCTCCAACTGCGGGGCCTACGGTACCGGCTGCCCGGCCTGTTACACGCCCGAGCTCGGGTGCACCGGCGTGGACACCGACAGCTGCGGGGAGGTCGTCTACGACATCGACTACCTCCCCCCACCCGCGACCGCCGTGGCCCGGACGGCGCCCTTTTCGGTCGGCGCGGACGAGAAAGACTAGAAGCCATCTCATCAATCGCTTCGGGGGATCGACACGGGATCGAGATCTTGATCTACGATCCAGATGGATCTGACCGAGAAGCAGTGGGAGGTTGTCCGTGAGCTCCTTCCTCATCGGGAGGTAACTAGGAAGCGACGCAGAGGTCGACCGTTCTGCTCGTTGGGCGGGCCCTGCCGGACGCCAAGCTCGAAATCGTGGGCCTCCCGGGCCCGAGCCAGGTTCGGTTCTACTACTCTCGCTGAGCGCCGGCCTCAGTTACAGGACGAATACTGATCCGGCGGGCTCCAGACGCAGTCGCCGCCGACGCCGCAATCGTTCGGGAGCACTATCAGACCTTCAAGGCGAGCATCGAGGCCAACGGCCGGAGCCTGCCGACCTTCGTCGAGCGGGAATTCGAGACGTACATCGCTCGAAGTCACGTGTGCCGCCCAAAGTCCCGCAACCGATCGCTTCCGGGATAACGACACCATCGACCGCTACCTCGGGCTCTGGTATCGATGGCTCGTGACTCCGGCAAAGCTATCGAGGTTGGTGCAGATTGGGATGGTGGTCGCCTCGGGGATCCTTCTCGCGATCCTCATGCTGCCATTCGCCAAAGCCCTGTTTGTCGCGGCTGTGTTGGCCGGTGCGCTCAACCCCTGGTGCAATAGCCTCGCAGAGCGCTTGAAG
>JAUUZB010000782.1 GCA_030590185.1 Deltaproteobacteria bacterium | reverse complement strand
TGCCAAAAAGGCGGCCCTCGCGGCCCTGGGCAGCATCTATGCTGACGGCGCCATCGGTGTGGAACGCGACTTCCGTGGTTTTTACGCCCGCGGATCCAACCAGCGTCTGGCCGTCGATCCCAGGGCGGATCGGGCGGTCGAGGCGCTCACCGAAGCTTACGAGCGCAACATCCACCGCGCCATGAGGGTCGAATGGGACAGCTACCGGGACCTACGCAGTCACGCCGGCTGTTTCCGCTGTCATACCCCCGAGATGAAGAACTCCCAAGGCGAGTCGGTGGGAGCCGGCTGCACCCTGTGCCACTCGATCATGGCCTACGATAGCGCCGAGCCCTTCGCTTTTCTGCGGACCCCCGCGGCCCCCGACGCAAGGCACAAGGACGTGGACTGGGCGATGCACTCCTACCTGCGGCAGGATCTCCTCGAGGGCAGAGACCGATGACGACGACCTGAGGTCGGCGTTGGAGTCGCCGGCCCAGGGAGGACCGCGTCGGCCCGAGCTACTGCGCCAGCTCTTCCCCTACGCTCTCAACCAGCTCGATCAGCCGGGTGAGCCGTCCCATGTCGCCGGTGATCTGCAAGCGGTCGGTGAGCAGCCCGTCGGAGACGCTCATCCGCCCCTCCACCAGCGCCAGAAAATCGATCGCCTGGGCCCGGATGATGCAATTCGGCTCGGTCGCTTCCCGTTGGGCGACCGCGCCACTCTTTAGATCCACCGACCAGGTGCCGCCGCGCTCACCCTCGATGGCGAACTCGATCACGCCGCCGAGGTCGCGCAGCTCCGAGGGCTGGGTCAGAAAAGCGGCGAGGGGACCTTCGAAAAACTGCTGGGTAGTCATCGTGTAAGCCATGGTGTCCCTCACTACTTGTCAATCAGAATGACGCGAGCCTGTACGACCTTCCACTCGCCGTCCTGCATGGCCACTTCCATGTCGATGGCATAGCCCTTGTCCTTCTCGATGAACTCGTGGAAATATTTTTCCACCTCAAGCACGATGCCGCGCAGCTCAGCGAGCTTCTCCGGCGTGGCCAGGCCGTCCGGCTCGTCCGGATAGTGGACGCCCACCCGATGCCCGGAGGCGGAGATCACACCCTCTTCGGTTTTGCCGCCCTCCACACCGCCGCCGAAACCCTTGACCAGCTGGTAGCTCACCTGGTTGCGGGTGCCGTGCTCGATGTTGCGGGAGATCATCACACCACTGATCGACGGCGTCAGGCAGGCCTGGCAAACCACCGCACATTGGATGTGCCTCAGGTTCACCTCGTCCGCGACGTTGTTCTCCACCGGCTCCGGCATCCAGGTCGATTCGATGACCCCGATGGTGGACCAGACCCGAGGCGGACCCATGAACAGGTTGTGGGCGGTGATCGCCTCCTCGAGGTCGTTCTTGGACCGGGTGACGAAGCCCTTGAGCCCCGAGCTGTCCGGGTTGGCGGCGAGCTTGCCCTCCGCCTCCTCGACCTTGGCCCAGGCCGCCTCGAGGTGGGCGTACATCTCGTTGGTTTTGTCCTTGCCGTACATCCGGTTGGCGACCTTGCGGTCGACGTAGCTCTCGTATTGCCCGGCGCCGCTCTTGCCCGGCCGGTCCTCGCCGGTGAAGCTCGAGCGCAGGATGATGCTGCCGGTGCGCGACTCGGCCAAGGACTGGTTGACCATCAGCTCGTCATAGAGCCGCTGGCCGGTGGCGGTGAGCGATGGCGTGCCGTCGGCGTTGTCGCCGAGCAGGGTGGCCTCGAGCCGCTCCTTGGTGATCTTCTGCAGGTGTTCGCGTTTTTCCGCCCGATAGTCCGGGTCTGTGAAGAAGGCGCTCTCTTTGAAGTTGTGGTCGTCAACGGTGCCGACGGCCGGATCCTCGAGCCAGATCTTCTCCCACTCATCCCACAGGCCCGACTCGCGCAGCAGCTCGCGCACCCGTCCGGTGGTGACCATGGAGCCGTCCGGCACGTACTCGCGTAGCTTCGGGTTGGCCCGCAGCAGCGCTAGCACCGTGCCCTTTTCGCCGGCGAGGTGGCGGGCCTGGATGCCGAGCTCAGCGAGGTCGTCGAAGCTGGTGCAGGTGCGGCCGACCCCCTGGACCTCGTCGACCGGCACGTAGAGCTCGATCTCCCGGGTGGGCCGGGTCGTGGAGATGATCGACTCGTGGGTCGCCAACAACTCGAAGGTGTCGAGGGTGCTGCCCGGCGCTAGGTAGGAGATCTTTTTGTTGGTGCCGGGGAGCAGGTCCTTGATCTTGGCGTCGGTCAGGAGCCCCTGTTCCTTGGCGTAGTCCACGGTCATCATCCGGAACTGACCCTTGGAGTCGTCGATGTAGATGCCGCCCTCTTTCTCGGCGGTCTTGAAGAACTCGGTGTACTTGCCGCGCAGATCCGGCAGCGCGATGACCGGGATGCCGTTGTTCATGGCGTACATGTTCAGGTGGCTGTTGCCGCCCGGGGCGTGCTCGACGTCGGTGATCAAGCCACCGACCGCGACCATCTTTTTCTCCGACAGCTCATAGAGGACCGCGAGGTCGTCCTTCTTGGGCTTGGCCTTGATCAGGTCCTTGGAGTTGTTCGAGATGACCGGGCTGCGTGGGAAGACCACCGGGCCGACCGAGTTGAGCACCCGCATGCCCTCGACGTTGAACACGTAGCGCGCGGTGATCTCCTCCTTGAGGCCGGCGCGCATCCCCTTCTCGGCGAGCGCCGTGGCGTAGTGCAGCGGGCTCTGCTTGATGAACTGGTCGAGGAACATCGGATCGAGATCGATGTCGCCGGCGGCGACGTCCATGGCGCGGACGTCGGCGTAGGCACGAATGTTTTGCACGGTGCGGGCCACCGAGACGTAGACCTCGGCCATGAGATCACGGTAGGCGTCCTCGCCGATCTTGCCGCTGGCGATAGCGGTGTCGACGTCGGTGAGCACCGCGTCGAGGGGCCGGCCGCGGTTTGCCTTGGGATCATTCGGATCCTTGATGGCTTGCAAGCCGCTGGCCACCGCCGAGCGCAGGGCGGTCTGGACCGCGATCAGCGCCTCGGTCTTCTGGGGGTCGGTCTTGAGGTTCTCCACCCGGTCGACCGCGGCACCGAGCTCGGTGCAGGTCAGGCGCGCGAGATCCGCGTCGAACTGGATCAGCTCGTGGCGTTCGTAGCCGGTCTTGGCGCTCATGATGGCGTCGCGCAACGCCAGGCGTGCCTCGCCGAGATCCTTGAGGGCGCCGAGGTCCTTGCCGGCGCGCAACTGGGCGATGACGTCCGCCACCTCCGGCCAGGCATCGCCTGCCTTGAACAGCGTCCGCTCGAGGCTCTCCACCGACGGCTGGTCGCTACAGACCGCGCGGTACATGCGGGCGAAGTAGTCGAGGTTGGTCTCGACGTCGCCGGTCAGCTTGAGAGTTTCGTTGTCCGTGAGCCACTTGGTGATCGTCTCGCCGAGCTTGTCGTTCGGTAGATCCTTGATAGCGGCCAGCTGGGGTTTGAGCTGGGTGGCGAGCGGCTCGGCATAGCCGGCGAGCTTGTCACGGACTTCTTTGTAGTTCTTCTCACGGTTCCAATTGCTGTTGTTGGCGCGGGTGGCTTTTTCGCCGAGTTTCTTGATCTCGGCGCGGGGGTCGGC
>JAUUZB010000272.1 GCA_030590185.1 Deltaproteobacteria bacterium | reverse complement strand
TGGAGCAGGGTCCGCTGGTTTGGCTGCGCTTCGAGGAAGCCCTCGATGGTCTTGAGGCTCGCCGGGATCGCGGCGGCGGCCAGCTCCACGTCGTTCTCGCGCTGGAACACCCGGCCGGCGTCTTTGAGGATCGCGGCGGTCTGGTCGACGGTGAACTTCTTGAGGCTGCAACCGGTGAGACCGAATGCGCAGATCAGGCCTATATAACGGGGGCGGCGATCCATGGGGGTCGGTTGTAGCCGGGGCAGGGCGGGGGGACAACCGGCGTGGCGGGCGGGATCGGGGAGACCCGAAGGGGCTCCCGGACCGGAGGGAGACCGCGCAGCGGGCTCCCGGAGCAGCGGAACGAGACCCCGCAGGGGGCTCGTGCAGCAGCGGAACGAGACCCCGCAGGGGGCTCGTGCAGCAGCGGAACGAGACCCCGCAGGGGGCTCGTGCAGCGCGGAGCAAGACCCCGCAGGGGGCTTGCGCAGCAGCGGAGCGAGACCGCAGGGCTCGCGCAGCCCGGAGGAGACGCCCGCACAGGGCGGCTCCGGAGGCCCAAAAAAAAGAAACGGCAGAGTCTCCGAACCCAACCCTAGATGAACACCAACACCCGCATGGTGGTGGTGATACGCACGTCCTCCCTGGGGCAGGTCCGCAGGGAAGGGGTGACGCGCACCTCCGCGCCCTGTTCGATGTAAGGGTTGATGTCGATGCTGTCATCCACCGTCATCTCGATGATGGTCGCGTCTTCGGGGATGTCGTCCGCCCACGCCACCTCAATGGCCGGGAACTCACCGACCGCCTCGAGGTGCACGGTGAGGGCGCTCATGAAGCCCATGCTGTTGGTTACCGTGGCACCGGCCGGGGTGGGATCCTGCTCGAGGGTCACCGACTTCATGGTGATCTTTGAGACGGGGCCGGTGTCCCGGGCTTCGATCTCCGAGGTGATCTCAGAGCCTAGGCTGTCGAAGGCCCCCTGGACGAGCAGGGCGACCAGGTCTTTGACCGGTTGCGCCAGGGCATCGGGGAGGACCGAGACGATATCAACGTCGGGGCACAGCGCCTGGCCGTCCACGGTGCTCGTCTCTGGATCCGTGGTCACGGGGAAGGAGATCAGCCCACACCCGCACAACATCGTGACGCCGGTCAGGGATAACGCTTTGAGCACGGGAGAGCTCCTCTGGATCGTGAGTGGCACGCTGCTACGCATCAAGCGACATACCTCCGCCAGGAATTCAACACCACCTGCGACCGGTGAAGGAAGACGGTGACCGGCTCGGCGAACCCGCTTGCCAATACCGACGTGATGGATGAAACCGCCAGGGCTTGGGTCACGGCGGCAGCGGTGTATGCTGCCCCGAGGGGAGCCCGCGACCACGACCGAGGAAGCCCCGGATGTTTATCTTCGACCTGTAGAGCCGCAGAGCTGTAGAACCCATGTCCTGCTTCACCGGTGAAACCGACAACCCGTTCCTCTCCGAGGTGACCGCGGCCCTGCGCCGTCTTCGGCCGCGCCTGTCGCGTTGGGTGCCGTACCAATTCCGCAGCGAGATGTTCCCGGGTGGGCGCATGGGTCAGCTCTGGTTCCTGACCGGCGGGTGCCAATGGGACGCCTGCACGATGTGCGATTACGGCCATGGTCCGGCCATCGGCGTCTCCGAGATGGCCGGCGCCGTGGCGCAGGGACTCGACGAGCTGCGCGGCTTGGAGCTCACCTACCTGGAGGTCTCCCCAGCCGGGAGCATGCTCGATCCCAACGAGGTCCCAACCGCCGCCCGCCAGCGGATCTTCGCGTTGATGCGCGACTTCCCGGTTGATCACGTCCTGTTTGAGACGCGGGCAGAGACGGTCAAAGAGCCACTCGTCGCCGAGGTCCGTGACGCTTTTCCCGAGCAGGCCGTCGGCGTGATGATCGGCCTCGAGTCGGCCAACCCTTGGGTGCAGCGGTTTTGCGTCAACAAGGGCAGCCGGCCGGAATGGTTCGAGCGCGCCGCCGAGCGCTTCCACGCCCAGGGGATCGAGGTGATCGCCAACGTCTCCCTGGGGACCGCCTTCTTGTCCCCCGAGGAGGCGATCACCGACGCGGTGGCGACCGTGCGTTGGTCCCTCGACCACGGCGCCGATTGGGCGGTGCTCTATCCGCTGCAGGTCAAGCCATACACCCTGCTGGCCGAGCTCCACCGACTCGATGCCTACCACTCCCCCTCTTTCTGGTCGCTGGTCGAAGCCCTGCACCGCCTCGGCCCCGACTTCGCCGAGCGCACCACCATGGCTTGGTACAAGAACTACTACGACCAGCCGTTCATCGAGACCGTCACCAGCTGCCCGGCCTGCCACGACCGAGTGCTCGATCGGCTCGACGACTATCACGCCAGCCAATCCTTCGCGGTAGTGCGCGAGCTCGAGGGGATGGACTGCACCTGCAAGCAGGCGTGGCGCGATGGGCTGAGGCGGGCAGAACCTACCTCGCCGGCACGCCTCGTCGAGACCTACCAGCGGATCGCTACCGCCCTCGGCCTCGACCAGGAGTGGGCCGCGCAACGGGGTACCTGCGCGACCATGATCGAAGAAGCGTTCGTTCCGGTGGTGCCGCCCCCCCCGGGTAGCAAGGGGAGCTGACGTGTCCATCGCCGTGATCGTGGGGAGCGCCTTTACCGAGCCGGTGATCGGGGGCGTGCGTCTGGTTGCCGAGCCGGTGGAGACGGCGTTTGGTACCGCTGTTCTGCACCGTTACCCACCGGCCAAGGAGGATGCCTGGGTGTTGTTCCGTCATGGAGCGCCCCACCTTTTTTTGCCAAACCAAATCCCCTACCGCGCCAATGCCGCCGCCCTGCACGCCAAGGGCTGCGCGGCGTTGTTGGTCACCAGCTCGGTCGGCGTGCTCAGCGAGGAGCTGCCGTTGTTCGAGCCCTTGCTGCTCGGGGATCTGATCCTCCCGGACAACCGTCTGCCGGACGGCAGCGCCTGCACGATGTTTCCCGAGCCAACCCCTGGCCAGGGCCACCTGGTGGTGGAGGGCGGCCTCTTCTCCCAACCGCTCGCGGATCAGGTAGCAGGGTTGGCGCGGGAGCTCGAGTGGCCAACCCAGAGCGGTGCGGTCTTCGCATACGCGCCGGGCCCGCGCACCAAGACCGCGGCCGAGAATCGCTATTGGCGCGCCGCGGGCGCCCAGGTCAATTCCATGACCCTGGCTCCGGAGGTGGTGCTGGCCAACGAGCTCGAGATCCCGACCGCGGGTCTGGTGGTGGGACACAAGTATTCCATCCCTGGACTCGAGCAGCCCCTCGACCGCGACAGCATCGAGGCTACCCTCGAGCGCACCGCCGAGACCTTCGAGCGTTTGATCACGCTGTTTTTGACCCGCGGCCACGCCGTGCCCTTTGGCAATCGCCTCTACCGCTTCTAATGTCGACGGTGGCAACGCATTCCCTCACGCGCCTGAGGGTCGTCGGTATGAGCGTCATCGCCTTCGTGTTGATGCTCTCCTACTCCCTGGCCCGACCGGCCACCGAGTCGCTGTTCATCGAGGGTCACACCGCCGCTGGCCTGCCGGTGGTCTGGTTGGTCACCGCGGTGGCGGTGATCGGTGTGGTCGGGATCTACAACCGCTTCGTGACCAGGCGCGGACTGCTGCGCCTGTTCGGCGGTGCCTCGCTGCTCAGCGCCGCAGTCGCCACCGGCCTGTTGGTGGCGGTGGAGCTCGAGGTCTGGGGCGCGCTCTACCTGCTCTACGCCTGGAAGGACATCTACATCATTCTCTTGGTCGAGATCTTTTACAGCTACACCAACACCGTCTTCCCCATCCGACAGGCCCGCTGGTTTTACGGCTTGTTTGGCCTGATCGGATCGGTCGGCGGCCTGATCGGCGGCCTCGGCGCTGGCGAGATCGCGCAGCGCTTCGGCACCACGTCGGTTGTCTGGTTGGTGCCCGGGCTGTTGATCGGGCTCTGGTTGATCTGTCTGCCGCTCGCCCGCCGCGCCGGTGCCGGACCGACTCGCGAGGAGGAGGGGAGCAGCACCCGCCTGACCGATGCGGTGCGGGTGGTCCGCCGCAGCCGCTACCTCCTGGGGGTGCTCGGCCTGGTGGCGATTACCCAGGTGGCGATCACCCTGGTCGACTTCGAGTTCAATCGCTTCGTAGAGGCCGGGGTGCCGAACGTCGACGATCGCACCGCCTTTGTCGGGCAGGTCTACGCGGTGATCTCCGCTGCCACCTTGGTCCTCAACGCCCTGACCGGACCAGTCCTGCGTGTCGTTGGCGTGCCGCTGACCCTGCTGGCGATCCCGTTGCTGCTCGGCAGCGGCGTCGGGGGGCTGTTCCTGTTCCCCGGCCTGCTAGTCGTCGCCGGTGTCAAGGTCGCCTCCAAGAGCTTTGACTACACCCTCTACCGAACCGCCAAAGAGATCCTCTACATCCCACTGAGCTACGCCGAGCGGACGGCGGGCAAATCGATCGCCGACATGCTGACCTACCGCGTCGCCAAGGGGATCGCCTCACTGGTCCTGCTCGGCCTGATCGCCGTCGAACAAACCGGACTCGTGCTGCCGCTCACCCTGCTGTTGATCGGGGTTTGGTTGGCTGACGTGACCGTGATCGTGCGGCGCTTCAGAGCCGTGGTGAGCCGTGAACGAGAAATGGCCGGCCGGGAGGTGGTAGAAGAAGAGAGGAGCGACGCGCCGGGGGATTCTGATTCTGATGCGCCGCTGACGACGCCACGAAACGAGCCTCCATGACCGACACCCGTGACCTCCCCATATACGCCAGCGAAGAGGCACTGATCACGGCGCTCCACGAACACCGGGTGGTGGTGGTGGAGGGACCCACCGGCTCGGGCAAGACGACCCAGATCCCGCGCATCCTGCGCCGCGCTTTCGATCCACGCCGCATCGGCGTCACCCAACCTCGCCGCATCGCCGCGGTGAGCGTGGCCTGGCGCATCGCCGAGCAGGAGCAAACCAGCCTCGGCGACGAGGTCGGTTTTGCCATTCGCTTCGACGACCAGACCAGCGCCAACACGGTGATCAAGGTCATGACCGACGGGCTGCTGCTCACCGAGGTCAGGCACGACCCGAACCTCGACGCCTACGACATCATCATGGTCGACGAGGCCCACGAGCGCAGCCTCAACATCGACGTCACCCTCGGCCTTCTGCACGGGTTGCTCGAGCGGCGCTCGGACCTGCGCGTGGTGATCAGCTCCGCCACCCTCAACCCAGAACAGTTCCAACGCTTCTTCGCCCCCGTGGCTGGTGAGGTGCCCCTGATCTCGGTGGAGGCACGGGCCCACCCGATCACCTTCGAATACTATCCACCCCGCTCGGACGACTTCTGGGAGCTTATCGACTCAACCGTCGACCGGGTCGCCGAGATCCACACGAGCGGTGCCGAGGGTCACATCCTGGTCTTCCTCACCGGCATGGCGATGATCCGGCACATCGACGCCGCCATCCTCGAGCGCTCTGCCGCCCTCGAGCGCCGCGCCGGCCGGGGCTTGATGGTGCTGCCGCTCTTTGCCCGCCTGACTCGGCAGGAGCAGGAGCGGGTGTTCGAGGATTTCGGCGGGCGGCGCAAGGTGATCCTCGCCACCAACATCGCCGAAACCTCGATCACCATTCCGGACGTGCGCCACGTGATCGACTGCGGCCTCGCCAAGGTGCCGCGCTTCTCTCCGCGCCTCGGCATCACCGCCCTGCACGAGGAGCCGATCAGCCGCGCCTCGGCCGAACAACGCGCCGGCCGCGCCGGCCGCACCGCACCAGGGACAGTGTGGCGGCTCTACGACGAGGCGAGCCTGGCCGAGCGACCGGAGCTCACCGAGGAGGAGATCCTTCGCCTCGACCTCGCTGAGGTCGTGCTGCGCCTGCTCGACCTCGGGTTCAAAGAGGTCGAGGACTTCCCGTTCCCGACCGCTCCCCAACCGGGCAAGGTGCGCGCCGCCCTCGAGTTGCTCAGCGCCCTCAACGCTATCGACAATGAGCGCAACCTCACCACCATTGGCCGCCGCATGGCGCCCTTCCCCCTGAGTCCCAACCTGGCGCGCATGGTGATCGAGGCCGCAGATCTCTTCCCGCGGGCTGTGGACGACGTACTGATCGTCGGCGCCTTCTTGTCCGGCTCCTCGCCCTACAGCTTGCCGGAGGGCGAGATGAATGAGGCGCGGCGAGCCCACCGGCAATTCCGTCACCCGCTCGGCGACGCCATGACCCAGGTGGGCATCTATCGAGCCTGGGACAAGAGCCGCAACCGGGAGCGTTTCTGCCAGCGCAACTACCTCGATCCAGAGGTGTTGGCCTT
>JAUUZB010000600.1 GCA_030590185.1 Deltaproteobacteria bacterium | reverse complement strand
GAAACGGTTCCGGCGGCTCCAGGCGCCGCCCCAGGTCAGCCCCTGACCGCGGGCGGCCTTACCCATGGCGTGATAGAACTCGGCGCGGTCAGCGCCGCTGAGCCGATCGGAACCCGCCAGGATGTCCACCGCCAGAGCTGCCGGTCGCCCCGAGGCGTTGGCGCGGTTGTGACAACTGCGTCCACCCATCGCCCGGGTGGCGATACCGCCACCGTAGGATTCCACGATGGCCCCGAGGTGGAAGATGAAGTCCTGCCGGTCCGGGCTGCGGAAGGTGACCGCGACCCGCGGCCGGTAGCCCTGCCGTCGCAGGCTCCCGAGGAGATCGTCGACCTCGGAGCGAAACCCCGGGTCGAGCCTTGCCAGGGCGTTGGTCTCATAGCCGGGCAGCAGCCGATTGCTAGCGCGTAGCTTCCAGCTCCCTGGTGTGACGGCGTAGCCAACCGACGCAAAGAGTAGCAGGGCCAGGCAAGTCGTGGAGAACCCGAGCAGCTGGCGCAGGGCCGCCAGGATCAAACGTCGCAAGGGGAGGCTTGGTCGATTCATGCCCCCAAAGGTATCGAAACAATGTGCAGATCTAATGAAGACGCGATGAAAATCGCGCGAAGCTGCAATCGCCGTCCCCGGCCCGCTCAGTCGACCAGGAAGCGCGCCTGGGTCATCAGGGCGTGGCCATCCACCGGCTTGGTCACGCACAGGGAGGCGCCGAGGCGTAGGACTTCATCCTCGTCATAGGTGCCGGAGGCGCCGAAGAAGATCACCGCGACGCCGCGGGCATTCGCCCAGCGGAAGGGGGCGGTCGGGTCGGCGGTCAGCTTGTCGAGCAGGAGCAGGGTAATGCCCTTGGTGCCGGGACCGTCACCGACCAGCGCCTCGAAGGTCGAGTAGGCGTTGGCGGCGCAACCCATGGCCTCGAGCTCCCATTGCAGGCGCGCCCGGTGTCCCGCGTCGGCGTCGATCAAACCGACGTTGAGCTTGATCTGCGAGGCCTCCACCAACGCCACCTCGGAGAGCAGCTTCTCGATGGAGACCGGCTTGTGCAGGTAGTGGGCGGCGCCGGCCTCCCGGCACTTGTCTTCCCATTTGGCCGGGTCGAGGGAGCTGAGCACGATTACCGGCAGGTTCGGCAGGCGGTTGCGGATGAAGCGAATCGCGTGGATGCCGTTCATGTCCGGGAGGACCAGATCGCACAGGAGCATGTCGAAACTCTGCTCGTTGGCGGCGGCGACGGCCTTGAGGGTGGAGCCGATGTGGGTGGCCTCGTGCCCAGCCTCGCGCAGGGCCTTGCACACGTACTCGCCGAGAAAGCGATCGTCATCAACGACGAGTATGTTCATGCCGCACCTGGCTTCACCGCCCTTGACTAACACGACCGTGGCCGGAGTTTAAGCGCGACACCGTCCGCTTTGTCACGACGACATCGATAGAGGAGATGCGGGGAGGTGGGTGGTCCTCATGTTGTTGTGGCTCGAGGCGGACCGGGACCAGGTACCGGTGGGCAGCTTTCGCTTCGACAGCGGTGAGACCCGGACGATCAAGATTGGCAGCCTAAAGAGCGCCCACGTGCATCTTCCGGGGCTGGCGCGGGTGCAGGCGGTGATTCGGGTCGAGGCGGGCCAGGCTTCGATCATCGACGTGGGTGGGGGCATGTGTGTCAATGGCGCACCCGTTCATCGGGCGGTGGTCAACCACGGCGACGCGGTGAGCTTTGGCCCGGTGACCCTGCGGGCTGGGATTGACGGGGAGCCACCCCTCGAGACCGTGGACCCGGCGGACGTGCCGCCCACCCCGGAGCCAGAATCGGATCCAGAACCAGAGCCTCGCCCTCGCACACTCTCGGACCTCCTGCCCGAGGCTCTCCTGGTCGGTGGGGACTACCCGCTATTGGAGGGCCGGTCCCCGCTCGGCACGGGTCGACGTCGTCGGCGGTCCTCGCCCCCTCCACCGCGTCAGATGCCGCCTGAGCGGCCGGTGACCGACGAGGCCCACGCCCTCGAGTTGCGGGTCTAGTGGGGGGAGACGATCCTCGACCTCGAGCACTACGACCGTCCCCGGGCGGTGACCATCGGTGAGAGCAAGCAGGCGGACGTGCTGTTGTCGAGCGACGGTTTGCCGGTGGACAACTTCCCGCTGGTGCGCACCTTCGCCGGTCGTTACGTGTTGTGCTTCACGGATCGGATGACCGGCGAGCTCGAAACCCAGGGTCGGGTGATGAGCCTCGAGCAGTGGCGCCGCGCCGGAGCGCGACCCGATCCGACCTTGCCCAACACGTTTCTATTGCCGTTGTCGATCGACGCTCGGGCGGTGGTGCGCTGGGCGGGCATGACCTTCGCCCTGCGCTTCGTGCCGCCGCCGCGACCGATCCCCTCCTCCCTGCTGTGGCAGCTGGATCTGCCTTACCTCAACATCGTCATGATGTCGGTGCTCTTCCACCTCATCATCGGGGTCTGTCTCGCGGTCTACCCCTACGGCGCGGAGCAGATCGAGGCGGACCGTGATGACGCGTTGATCTTCGTGCTCAACAGTCCGGCGGCCCGTCTGTTGGTGCCGCCGGAGCCCCCGCCCGAGCCGCTAGCGCGGATCGCACCGCCCTCCTGGAAACGGCCGAAGCTGGCGTTGCGCGCCACGCCAGCCCGCCCACCGCGTGACGGGCCCTCGACCCGCGCGCCCCCTCGGTTTCGCGACTTCTTCGCCTCCATCGGTGGCAGCCACCGGCGGATCCTGGTCGGCGAGCCTGGGTTGACCCGCGAGATCGCAAATCTGGTGCGCTCCGCCCGGCGCGGTCCAGCCCAGACGCTCGGCTTCGGCATCCGTGACGGCACGCCGCGGCGCACGCCTGCCCTGGGCCTGCGCACCATCGGTGACATCGACACCCGGCCCAAGATCGCGATCGATCTTTCGCTGGCCCCCAAACCGGATCGGCCGGCCCCCGAAATGATCAGCATCGGTACGCCGGTTACCAGTCCGGGGCTCTCCCGTGAGCAGATCGCCGAGGTTGTCAACGACCACCGTTTGCAGCTGCGCTATTGCTACGAAAAGGAGCTCTATGTGGATGGCGAGCTCAGCGGACGCCTCCAGACCCGTTGGTTGATCGGGCCGGACGGCGGGGTGCGGGAGGCGGAGATCGTGGAGAGCACGTTGCAGACCGAGTCGGTCGGGGCATGCGTGCTCGAGCGCATTCGCCGCTGGCGATTCCCGGAGCCGGCCGGCGGCGGCGTGGTCGAGGTCAACTACCCGTTCCTCTTCCGTCGCAGCTGAGCGGCTCGGGGCCGCTGCCTATACCGAAGGCGGCCGGAATCAGCGATACTGTTCGGGTGAGTCCGAGTCCGGCCAGTACCACCGACCTGGTGGCGCTCTACGATGAGCTGGTTCTCGCCGGCACCGCACCGGAGCCGGAGACCTTCTGCGTCGACCATCCCCACCACCCGACCCTGCTGCCGCGCCTCAAGGAGCTCACCCAGCTGCGGGGTGACCTGAGCGATCTGTTCGCGGGTCGCCTCGGGCCGGAGCCAGAGGTCGATCGCGTGCCGGAGATCCCGGGTTTCCGGATCATCCGAATGATCGGCAGCGGCGGCATGGGCACCGTCTATCTGGCAGAGCAGGAGAGCCCCCGGCGATTCTGCGCGCTCAAGTTGTTGGACCATGCGCTGCCCTCGTCCCGGGATCGTTTCCGGCGTGAGGCGGATCTGGCGGCTCGCCTGAGTCACTCCGGCATCGCCGCGGTCTACGCCTTTGGTGTGCACGATGGCATCTCTTACCTCGCCGCCGAGATGGTGCACGGCTTTTCCCTGCGGGCGTTGCTGCAGGCGGCGGATCTGGTCTCCCCGGAGAGCCCGAGCGATTGGCTGGTGGACGCCGTGCGCCGGCTCTCCGAGGGCACGTCGAACCATGCACCTGCCACCGCCCATGCGCCGGTGGCGGCCATGGTGGGGCTCGCCGTTGAGATCGCCGATGCGCTGGAAGCCTCCCCTCTGCGCAATCAGATTGCGGAAGAACTAGTCGCGTATATAGAATACATAGACTCCGCCGAGATTAAACTGGATACAGACAATATTTTGGCTCAAAGCATGAAGAATGCCGGCAATGTCGTCTTCTTAACGGTCAAGTCATACGATACGGATAGCGCCCTCGGAGATGCTCTTCCCATGATCGGGCCTGATACCACAGTCGTATCAATGCAGAACGGGATCGGGAACGTGGAGACACTTGCAGGGGTTGT
>JAUUZB010000463.1 GCA_030590185.1 Deltaproteobacteria bacterium | reverse complement strand
TGGATGGTGGAGCCGGAGGTCGCCTACATGGATCTCGAGGGGGACATGGATCTGGCCGAGGATTTCCTCTGCTTCATCGTCGAGCGGGCGCTCGACAAGCACCACCGGGAGCTCGAGGCCATCCTCGAGCGCGATCTCAAACCCCTCGAGAACGTCAAGAAGCCCTTCCCGCGCCTCAGCTATTCCGAGGCGGTCGAGAAGATCAGCGCCATCCGTGACGAGACCGACGACCCGGAGCTAAAAGCGCAGCTCGCCATCGAGTGGGGCATGGACTTTGGCAGCCCCCACGAGACCGAGCTGACCAAGCGCTACGACCGGCCGATCATGGTCCACGGGTATCCGGCGGCGGTCAAAGCCTTCTACATGAAGCGCGACCCGAACGACCCGCGCATCTCGCGCAGCGTCGACGTGCTCGCGCCCGAGGGCTATGGCGAGATCATCGGCGGCGGCCAGCGCGAGGATAGCCTCGAGGCGGTCGAGCAGGCCATCGCCGATCACCAGCTGCCCCGCGAGTCCTTTGCCTGGTTCCTCGACCTGCGGCGCTACGGCTCGGTACCCCACGCCGGCTTCGGCCTCGGCCTAGAGCGCACCGTGGCCTGGGTCTGCGGCATTCACCACCTGCGGGAGACGATCCCCTTCCCGCGCACCATCGATCGCTTGGAGCCCTAATCATGCCTGGCAACGTCATCATCATCATCGCCGTCATCGGGGTCATCGTGATCCGGCGCTTCTCGCCCATCGTGGGCGGCGGCCTCGGCATGGCGGTGGCCATCGGAATCACCGCTTGGGGGGTAATCACCTTTGGCAAGGGGGACGGGATGGCGCTGCTCGGGTTTCCGTTGCACCTGCCGATCTTTTTGGTGCTCGTGGGGGGCTGGTTCTTGGTGGAGGCCTACGGGACGGTGCGGGCGATCCGTAAGCGAACGAAGAAGGAGTCCGCGGGGTAGAACGCCGAATAGGTGCGGCGGTGCAGATCGGGCTAGGGCTGAAACTCAGAGCCTAGCATTCCGCCAGCCGCACCTCGGTCTCGGGGGGCGACGCGGTCAGGTAGCGCAGGTTCAAGTAGTTGATCGTCACGTGGGCCACGACCGGCGCGAGCAGGTTCCCGGTCCAAGCGAACGTGCCCCCGAAGACCAAACCAGCGCCAAAGGCCATGACCGTCCACGGGATGAACCGACGGTTGGGCCCGATGTGCAACAGGCCGAAGATGGCGGCGGCGATCCACAGGCCGAGGGCGGGTTGGAGCAGCCCACGGAACAACAGCTCCTCGGCGGTGCCCGAGAGCAGGGCGATCAACAGGACCTCGCGGCGGCTGAGCGGTCCGAGCAGCAGGCGAAACTCCTCGGTGAGGACCGCCGCCCAGGCGAAGCGGGCGGTGAGCAGGCGCGAGAGGAGCACGATCAGCAAGCCGAGGCCGATACCGACCGAGGCGTCGAGGCCCCAGCGCACCGGCTGACCGACCGCTGGGATGAGGATCTCCGGCCTCTCCATCGCGAAGATCGCCACCAATCCTACGCCGGCCATCAACAGGTAGAAGGCCGCGAGCCGATGCATGCCAATTGCGCGCACGATCGAATTCTACCCGGCCCGAAGCGGCGGTGCCAAGGTTGGGTGCGTCGGAGGCGAGCGGCCGCCGTGGGGCGCGGAAGCGATTGACACCCCCTCGCCGACCGTAAAAGCTGCGGGCCAGGAGCCCTGATGACGGACGGTATCTTTTTCGCCCTCGAAGGAATTGACGGGGCCGGCACCACGACGCAACGCGAGCTCCTCGGGGAGCACGTGCGGAGCAAGGGCCACGAGGTGCTGCTGACCAACGAGCCCTCAGGGGGACCGATCGGCCAATTGATCCGGGCGGTGCTCACCAAGAAAATCGAGATGGTCGAGCCGGCCTTGGCCCTGGCCTTCGCGGCGGACCGCCTCGACCACCTGCAACACGAAATCGAGCCGGCGGTGGCGCGCGGCGCGGTGGTGCTGTCGGATCGCTACGTGATGTCATCGCTTGCCTACCAATCCCTCGATCTGCCCAGCGAGTGGGTGCAGCAGATCAACGCCCTGGCCCGGGTGCCGGATGCCACCTTCTTTTTGCGGGTCAGCCCAGAGACCGCCGCCGGACGCCGCGAGGCCCGCGGTGGACCCGAGGAGCGCTTCGACGACCTGACGGTTCAGGAGCGCATCGCCCGCTCCTACGAGGCCGCCCTCGAGCAAACAGCGGTGGGTCACGTCCACACCGTCGACGCTGAGGCGGACGTCGAGACCGTCGCCGCCGAGCTGCGACGCCTAATCGACGAATATATCGACCAGCCCTGAGCGTTATCAGATAGAGAGAGTCCCCATGCCCCCCCGCGAACCGAACGCCGCCGTCTTGATCATCGGGGCCGAGGTGTTGTCGGGCAAGGTGGTCGACACCAACGGCCCGTTCATGATCAGGGCCCTGCGCGAGCGTGGCGTGGACCTGCGAGAGATCCGCGTCGTCGACGACGACGTGCCGACCATCGCGGCCGCGGTCCGGGCGCTGGCGCCCACGGTCACCTACCTGTTCACCAGCGGCGGCATCGGCCCGACCCATGACGACGTCACCATCGAGGCGATCGCCTCCGGCCTGGACCTGCCGGTGGTCCACCACCCGGAGCTGGTGGAGCGCATCGCCAACAAGTACGGCGAAGGGGAGGCCAAGGACCGCCTGCGGCTCGCGGAGGTCCCGGAGGGGGCGGATCTCCACTGGGGCGAGGATGCCGTGGTGCCTGCGATCCAGGCGCGGAACGTCTACATCTTCCCCGGCGTACCGGCCCTGTTGCGGCCCTGTTTCGCGAGCGTCGCCCCTACCCTGCAGAGCGGCGTCTTTTTCAGCCGCGGCCTCTTACTTGACGCCTCGGAGAGTCGCATCGCGCCGTTGCTCAGCGACGTGCAGGAACGGCGGCCCGAGGTGGCTATCGGCTCCTACCCGCGCTTCGGGGATGCCGGCTACCGGGTGAAGGTCATGGTGGACGGCCGCGACGAGGCTGCCGTGCAGGCGGCGGTGGCTGCCCTGCGGGAGGTCCTAGAGGCTGACTGGATCATCGAGGAAATCACCCGGGTCGAGTAGCCGGGCGAAATTGCCCGGGCGCTTGCCCGCAATTACACGGCCCCCTACAATCCGCATCCTATGGGCGAGAAGTTCGGCAATTACGAGATCATGCGAAAGATCGCCGCTGGCGGCATGGCCGAGGTGTTCCTGGCCAAGCAGACCAGCCTCGGCGGCTTCGAGCGCCTGGTCTGCATCAAGCGCATCCTGCCGCACCTCACCGAGCAGGACGACTTCATCAGCATGTTCCAGGATGAGGCACGCATCGCCGCCAACCTCACCCACCCGAACGTGGCCCAGATCTACGACATCGGCGAGGTCGATGATTCCTTCTTCATCGCCATGGAGTACGTGCGCGGTGAGGACCTGCGCCGGGTCTACAACGCCGAGGTCAGCCGCGGCCGCGCCATGCCGTTGAATCAGGCGGCGCAGATCATCATGTACGCCTCGGCGGGGCTCGACTACGCCCACCGCCAAACTACCATCGACGGCCGGCCCCTCGGCATCGTCCACCGCGACATCTCGCCCCAGAACATCCTGATCACCTACGACGGCCACGTGAAGATCGTCGATTTCGGCGTGGCCAAGGCGGCCAACAAGGTCACCGAGACCCGCTCCGGGGTCCTCAAGGGCAAGTACTCCTACATGTCGCCGGAGCAGGCCTCCGGGGATCCGATCGACGCGCGCACCGACATCTTCGCCCTCGCCATCACGCTCTACGAGGTCACCACCGGCACGCGATTGTTCAAGCGGGAGAACGAGCTGGAGACTCTGCACGCGGTGATCGAGTGCGACGTCACCCCGCCCGGGCAAATCATCCCCGACTACGACAACGAGCTCGAGCAGATCCTGCTGAAGGCGCTCTCCTACGACCCGGACGATCGCTACCCGACCGCCGGAGACATGGAGCGCGATCTAGAGAGATTCCTGATCGGTCGGGAGCACCCCACCAGCCCCTCCTCCCTCGGCTCCTACATGCAGGATCTATTCGCCGAAAAGCTCGCCGACGAGCTGCTGTTCGGTGGGCCGCCCTGGGCCGAGGAGAACACCCCGAGCGGCGGCAAGCACAAGGCGAAGGTCACCGAGGCGGCCTCGAGCCCCGGGTTTGGGCCGGACGTAGAGGACACCGAGCCAACCGAAATCTCACGGCCGGGGGGCGCCACCGACTCGACCGACGTAGAAAACGCCTGGGACGGCTCCCCCGACGCGGCCACCGCTGGCATCGGCGACGACCACGACCTGTGGGGCCCGGCCGACAGCCAGGACACCTGGGGCCTCGGTGCCGGCGCCGAGGGCATGACGGTCACCACCGGTCTCAAGGACGGACTGCTCCCCAAGACCACCGGCAGCGTCAGCTACAACCCGATCCTGGACGCCACGCGCTCCAAGTTGTTCGCCGGCCGCCAGCCACCCAAGTGGCTCGCTCTGGTCGCCATCGGAGTGTTGCTGATGGGCGCGGGGGCGGGCCTCGCCCTGGTCCTCACCAGCGAGCGGGGGGGGAGCCGCGGACCGATGTCCGGTCCGCTCAGCATCGACTCGGAGCCACGCGGAGCGCGGGTGGTGTTCGACGGCCTCGGCGCCGAGCCGATCAACGAGCGCTACAGCGGCCACCGCACCCCCTTCAAGGTGCAGGAGGGCTTCCGGGTCGACATCCCCATGCGGGCCCGCTTCATCAAGGACGGCTACGAGATCGCGGAGGTGGATCTCCCGGAGCTCGAGGTCGGGGTGGTGCCCCC
>JAUUZB010001081.1 GCA_030590185.1 Deltaproteobacteria bacterium | reverse complement strand
GACCAGATCACACGCTCAGGCGCTTCCATGGTCATACCTTGTCAAAGGTTGAACGGCCGATGATGTCGCGATTTATGGCACGAATCCAGCACAGATTCCACCGTCACCGGTGGGTCGGCGTGGAGCTGGCCTGCACCTAGGCAGGCGACGTTACTTTTTCTTCTTTTTCTTCTTCTTCTTTTTCTTCTTGCCGTCGTTGGCGTCCTCGTCCTCACCCTCGGCGGCCGCCGACCCTTCGGCGGGCGCGGCCGGGGGAGGCGCCTCCATCCCGAACGGCTTATTGCTGCCCTTGAGGGCGTAGCCCTCGATCATGATGAACAGCGGGCCGCCGACCTTGCCCTCCTCGCAGCGCTCGATGGTCTGGGCCGGGGGGAGCTTGACGTAGGTGCGCCAGCCGGTGCCTTCCACTTCGCGGAAGATCGCGGTGACCGCCACGTGGGTGGTCTCCTCATCGATCGACATATTCTCCTTGATCGATTTGCCCGGATAGATCGTGTACTCCCTTTTGCTCACCACCGAATCGCCCATGGCCTCGTCCGCCCGTTCCCAGAGGTCCTCGAAGCCGGCCTCCTGCAGGGGCTGAACGCTGTTGAGCTGCCAGAAGGTTATCGGCGTGGCCTGGGCCTCCCCATCCCGGTCGAGGTTGGCGTGGTTGCGGGCGCCGATGGCGATCCGCACTTTGCATTGCCCGGGCGGAGCCGGCGACGCGCAGCCGGTGGCCAGGGCGGTCGCGGCCGCCGCGGTGAGAAGGAGCGGTGCAACGATTAGGCGCGGTATGGCGATGCGTTGTCGTGACATGGCCAAGTCCTATTCGGCACCCAATCTAAAAGTCAAGCCAGGGGAGGGCTGGGATATTCCAGTGGATTTCGCACCCGCCACGGACGCGGGCCGGGACCGCCGGCCCTAGCGACGGCGCCGGGCCTGCTTCGGTTTTTTGCGACCCTTCATATATTCCAGAAGGGCGTGGATGATCTTTTCCTCGGCGGCGTGCCGGGCGCCCACCCCGAGGGAGCCCTCGGCGCTCGGGTTGAGCATGATGCTCAGGCCGAGGACCGGCTGGCCACCGGCGTCGGTGAGAATGCCGGACAGGGCGCTGACGCCGTTGAGGGTGCCGGTCTTGGCCTTGAGCCGGCCCCGGGCTTCCTTGTGGCGATTTCTGAGAGTTCCGGATCCCCCCGCCACCGGCAGTACCGCGATCAGGCCGCTGTTCGGGAACTGGGTCATGTGCGCGGCCGACACCAAATCGACCAGACCGGCGGCGGTGAACCGACCGGCGCGGCTCAAGCCGGAGCCGTTCTCCGCCACCAGCGCCTCCGGGTTGACGCCGATGGTCGCCCAGTAACCCTCGAGCACCGTGGCGCCGTTGTCGTAGTCGGCGGGCTCGCCGGTCATTTTCCAGGCCATGGTGCGCAACACCATCTCGGTTTTGAAGTTGTCGGAGTGGGCCATGGCCGACTTGACGATCTCGAACAGCGGCACCGACTCCCAGGTCTTGAGCAACAGCGCATTCGGCGGGCGCTCGCCGACCTTGACCGGCAGCCGTAGGGTGTCGGCCGCGTCCGCCATGGCTTGGGCAAACGCCTCACCGGTGAAGCGCCCCGGGTTGGAGATGCGGCGCTTCATCTTGACCGGCTTGTCACCGGGCTCGAGCTTGCCGCGCACGATGACGACCGTCTTGTCCCCGTCCGGCTGCGCCTTGATGCTCACCCCGGGGGTGTCGACCGAGGCCAGGGTGGCGGTCTGACTATCTATTATAATGTGGGCGTTCTTCGGCTCGACGGTCACCAGGCAGGGTTGGTTGACCTTGGTCGCCTTGACCATGACCCGGATGATGTTCCGATTCATCGACAGCGGCCCGGTGGGCGCCATGTAGTAGTAGCCGACGTCGTCGAGGGCGATGCCGGGGATGAAGCGATGTTCGGAGAAGTTGCTCTCGTCGATGTAGAAGCTCTTGACGCTCTCGAGGTTGGTCGCCTCGGCGAGCTCCTTGGCCATGACGATGATCTTGGTCTCGTCGAGGGTCGGATCCCCGCCCCCCACCAGATAGAGGTCGTCGCCGCGACGGTAGGCCTCGGTCTTGAAGCGGAACTCCGGGCCGAGCAGGTCGAGGGCGGCCGACATGGTGAGCATCTTCTGGTTGCTGGCCGGGTTGGAGAGCTCGGTGCCGCGATAATCATAAAGGGTGCGTTGGGTCTGGAGGTCGCGTACGTGCAGGGAGATCGCCGCCTTGGTGGTGATGTCCTTCATTAGCGGGTCGAGTTTCTTGGCGAGCTTCATGCCCTCCTTTTCCAGGGAGCGGCGGTTCGGGTTGCCGCGCTGGGAGACCCAGGCCTCGTGCATCTGGTGGACCCGCTTGCCCAACGCCTTGAGCCGCAGCTCGAGCACCCGCGGGGCGAGCTTTTTCTTCTTTTTGTCGAGGATGCTGCGGTCGCCGAACTTGGTGCCCTTGTGGGCCGCGCCGGCGTCCGCCTCGTGGTACGGGACGAGCATCCGGTCCTTGAAGAACCCCGACTTGTCGACGTCCTCGGCGGGCGCCTCCTCCTCCTCCACCGCCATGTCCACCCCGTCCGTGCCGTAGGTATCTCCTTCGAAGGCGCCGCCGAGGGAGCCGTCGGAGGGACCGGAAAAGCTCGGGTCGACCGCCGCTGCCTCACCGGCTCCGCCGCCGCTCCCCTCGGCCACGGTGGTCGGGGGTGGGGTCTTCTTCTTGCCGCCGAACTTGTCGCCGAACATGGTGGCGCGCTGCCCGGCTTCCTTTTC